>JAFTZZ010000050.1 GCA_017460905.1 Acidaminococcaceae bacterium
GCAGAATATGATAGGTAAACCGGAAATTGAAAATATCAATTTCCGTGGAACGAATTTCCACCGGCGTATCGTGTTTAATGGAAACATCCTTTATCGTAGGGACAAACACCGGGGGTTTATAATCAGGATTCTGCAATTCGCTCGGGTCTATCATACCCCTCGCCGGCAGCCCGTCCGATGCCATGGGCGTATAAACAGCGGGGCGATCCATGTCCGGCAAAAAGTCCGCAGCCCGTAGTCGCATCTTCTTGCCAACGTTGATGGGTTCGATGTTTACTTCCCGCGTCCGGGTTGCACCGCATTCGCGGCAGAATTTGTCACCTGGCTCCAGCTGATGTCCGCAGTTCGCACAAAAAGCAGCTGTGTTAGAAAAATTCTGTTCCATTTCATTCACTCCTGTAAAACATGCTCATTGAAAGAACTTAAAACCGCTGCACATCAGAGAACTTCATACGTTGCGTTTGCAATTTGTTTCAATGTGCTCAGTCAACTTTACTCCCGCCAATCAACGCCAGTTTTTCCCTGCGTGTCAACGTGTGCTTGATGTGCCATTCACGGCTCATTGCCTCGTTTTTTTTCGCAAACGCTTCCGTATACACTAATTTACATGGACGCCGTGAACGGGTGTACTTCGCACCCTCCCCTGCATTGTGCGCGGCCAGACGTTTTTCCAGGTCGTCTGTATAGCCTGTATATAACGTACCGTCACTGCATTCCAGCATATAAACATAGTAGGACATTGTTTACGATTTCCTTTTCGCTGCCTTTTACCACCATTTGCCAATTGTTCCAGCTCATTTTCCTGATTGTATCAATCGTTCTGTGCAACTTATTTAGCAACTAATTGTATCTTTTTCTTTTATATTTTATCATATATGATAGAATATATGTGAAACATATAAAAAGAACCTATTGTGTCAATAAACAAAATCGCAGTCTGCAGATTGCGCGGTCCAATTTTGTTTATAAATAAAAGTTGAGGAGAGGGATGTCATGATTACCAAAGAAGAGATTCGGAAGCTTGTAGAAGATTTTGTCGATACGTCTCCCGTAAACCGTATGGGTGAAGCGTTCGGCGAAGAAAAAATGTGGGATCATCCGCTGGTGGGTTTTGCCAGTGGCGCCGATCCGCTTTTCCGGCAGTTCAAAGCGCGCAACGGATGCGGTACCACACACTGGATGCCGACAGAAATTTTCAACAAACAGTTTCCTGACAGCCATGCCAGACCGGAAGAACTGACCATTGTCAGTTGGGTGCTGCCGCAGACCGAAGTTACAAAAGCCTCCATGCGCTGCCAGGACAAATGGCCCAGCGAGCGTTGGGCGCGAGCCCGCGTAGTCGGCGAACCGATCAATGAGGAAATCCGCAAATACATGATCAAAACACTGACCGATATGGGCTATGAAGTCATGGCCCCGGTTCTGCATCCGGAATGGACCCGCCTGGAAAACGAAGTCCAGACCTTTACTTCGAAATGGTCAGAACGCCATATCGCCTTTACGGCCGGTCTCGGCACGTTCAGCTTCAGCGATGCGCTGATTACCCGCAAAGGCATTGCCCACCGGCTCGGCTCCATCATCATCAAGGCCACACTGGAACCGGACAAGCGCCCTTACACCGGCCGCTTCGACTGGTGTCTCTATTATGCCAAAGGAACCTGCCTCCAATGCGTACGGCGCTGTCCCGGCGAAAATGCGCTGACACTGGAGAACGGCCATCTGAAACGCAACTGCAAGGCGTACTCTCACGGCAAAACAATTCCTTATATCAAAGAGCATTTCCATATTGACGGCTACGGCTGCGGCTTCTGTCAGACCGGTGTTCCCTGTGAAAGCCGGATTCCTGCAGGTATTGAGGTAAAAGAATAAAGGCCTGTCAATACCCCATGTCCTCGTCAATCAGCACTACTTCCATGTCCGTATGGTTCATCTTGCGCCAGTAAATGACCTGGGCGCTGCAAATGCGCTGCGGGCTGCGGCAGTCATAGCAATGGTCTTTTTTAATGGCGCAGGGCGTCCTGTAACCGTGCCGTTCCGCATTCATGGGCGCCGCCACGTTACGGGCGCGGAAGGCGGCTTCTTCCAAAGTGGGACAAATCTTGTTGCGGCTGATGACAAAATACACCTTCCGGTGTCCGTACAGGGAACCGGCAATACGGTTGCCCGTCCCGTCGATGTTCACGATTTCGCCGGTCTCCGCCAGCCCGTTGGCAGACAGCAGGAAAATTTCCGTGGTCAGGCAGTCCCGGGCCGTGGAATAAAAGCCCTTGCCTTCCCGGGGATACATTGGATGATGCACATCGTTGTGCGTCTGCAGCATTTCAAACAGATGCATGGACAGCAACGTTTCCGAGTCGCCAAAGCCTACGGTCATGCCGTCGATTTTTCCGTTGAGATACTCCGCCGCTTCTTTCGCCGTAGCAAAGCAGCTGACTTCATAGCCGCGTTTCTTTAATGCTTCCGCTGTTTTTGTCAAATCCATGATGATAACCTCCCTGTAAATGCGCCGTTTTGGCTTTTACTTTTATTTATTATTGCTTTAGCTTTTCACGAAAATCGTGATCAACGCGTTGCCGCATCTCTGGCTTTTCAATTAACTCCACTTTTCTTCCATTATAATATACTATTATATTACATGAAAATCCCAATGTGCGCCAGTGAATATTTAAATAAATCTGAAAGTACTATGAGCCATCCTTCCGCAAATCCGGCGGTATTGATTGTATCAATACGTTCGCAACAATTTGTTTCCCTGCGCAAACAATTCTATGGTAAATTACAGAATATATGATATAATTAGCATCAGGTAACCTAGAAAAGTTGCAAGTACATAAGGAACCGCCGATTCATTCGTCTGTACGCTACCTCATTGAAGCAGCGCTTCCCGACAAAATCAAAAAAGGAGAACTCCCATGAAGAAGAAACTGTTGGCCCTGTTACTGACCTGTATGACCCTCACCGCTCTGCTGGCAGGCTGCGGCGGCGATGCCAAAGCGCCGGAAAAGAAAGCCGCGGCGCCGCTGAAAGAATTGAAGGTAACCTATGTAAAAGCCCCGCTGAACATTCCCAGCATTGTTGACAAAACCAATCAGACCATCGTAAAAGGCTTTGAAAAAGACGGCACGAAGGTCAGCTTCCCGGAAATCACCTCCGGCGCCAAGCAGACGGAAGCGCTGGCTGCCGGTTCACTGGATATTGCCAGCTGCCTGGGCGGTACCAGCGCGATCCTGGCTGCCTCCAACGGCGCTGACGTAAAGGTTGTCGGCATTTACAGCCGCGCCCCCAAAGCCTTCAACATCATGGTCAAAGACCCTGCCATCAAAACCGCCGCTGACCTGAAGGGCAAACGCGTCGCCGGTCCGAAGGGCACGATCCTGCATCAGGTGCTGGCTGCCGCGCTGGCGAAGGAAAAGCTGTCCCTGAAAGATGTGGAATTCCGTTCCACCGGCATTCCCGCCGGTATCAACGCGCTGCTGGCAGGCGAAGCTGACGCAGCCCTGGCTGCCGGTGCGGAAGTGCTGCGCGCACAGCGCGCTGGCGCCCGCGTTCTGGCAAACGGCGACGGTCTTGTGAATGCGACCATCGTAGTCGGTGTCAGCGGAAAATTCCTGAAGGAGCATCCGGAAGCAGTGAAAAAATACATGGCGCTGCATCAGGAAAGCATTGACTTCATGAAGAAGAATCCGGACAAGGCCTATGAATTCACTGCCAAAGAGACGGGCCTGTCCATCGACGATGTGAAGCTGATGGCTCCCTGGTACGATTTCACCACCGCAATCACCGAAAAGGATATCAAAGACCTGGAAGAAACCCAGGAATTTTTGCTGGCCAACGATATGCAGAAAAAGAAAATCGACATCAAGAGTATGCTGGCTGAAGTGAAATAACAGAGAACTTTTTGGTTCCTGTCGTTTTCAAAGACAAGTGTCAGAAAGAAAAGCAAAATAATGATCCTGCTATGGAACCTTCATTCCGTAGCAGGATTTTTTTACGCTTTTACCGCCTGTCTCAGTTTTCTTCGCCGCTTTCTTCCACCATGTGCAGCCCTGCCGTATCGGACACCGGCAAAGAAAAGACGATGGACTGGGCCGGTGTTTCCATGCCGGCCTTCTTCATGACCGCTTCCATGATCGCATTACGCTGACTCTTTTTGGAAACGATAAAGGTCAGATCCTTTTCCGAAGCCAGCGACACTCCGAAGAAAAGCTCCGCCCGATTCATGCCCGTGCCTCTCGCGTGCAGCACCGTGCCGCCGTAAGCGCCGGCGTCCCGGGCCGCGTCCATAACCAGGTCGTTGTGGCCCTGGTTGCTGACGATTACCAATAACTCCATTGTTGTATCCTTCATGGCCGACTCTTCTCCTTTCCGGTAGTCCTGTCCCTCGGTGATAAATAACAGCTCCCGCTTGCCGCCGATACTGCTCATGGGAACGGTGAACGCAATGCCTGTATCCGGCACGTCGATGTAGAGCTTTTTCCGCAGATCCCGCTTGGTCTCCTGCCAGCGTTCCCCGGTCACGACGTTGATACAGACGGCTTTTTCCGAACGGTCCAGACCCAGCAGGTCCAGAATTTCATCTTTGGCAGTGCCGTAGCCCAACGAAATAAAGCCTACAGAAAGCTGTTTCTTTTCATATAATGCAAGGAAGTCCGGAAGCTTTTTCCTGCTGGTGATGGTAATCATTGCATATAATTCACTCACAGTCCGTTACCTCCTACAGATCAATGATCTCGTAATCGCCAAAGCCCGCCAGCGTGTCTGCCTGCATTTCCGGTGGCGGCGCCTTCCGGGATTTCAGTTTATAGGCCAGCCCCAGGCACTGGATCGTAACCAGCGGCGTCATGGCCACCATCGTGACAACGCCGAAAGCGTCCGTCACCACGTTGCCGCCCAGGGTCATACAGGCGCCCATGGCAAAGGGCAGCAAAAAGGTTGCCGTCATCGGGCCGGAGGCCACGCCGCCGGAGTCGAAGGCGATGGCCGTAAAAATCGGCGGCACGATGAAAGTCAGCAGCAACGCAATCGCATAGCCCGGTATCAGCATATAGAACAGATGGATTCCCGTCAGGACACGCACCATCGCCAACCCGACGGAAGTGGCAACGCCAATGGAAAGGCTGCGCTGCAGCGCCTTGCCGCTGATGGCGCCGTCGGTGATGTCCTCAACCTGTTTCATCAGCACGTACACCGCCGGCTCCGCCTTGATAATATAGAAACCAATCAGCATGCCGATAGGGATAATGATCCATTTATACGGCAGCGTTGCCAGAATGCCGCCCAGGTCGAAACCCGCCGGAATAAAGCCTACGTTTGCGCCGGTCAGGAACAGCACAAGACCCACGTAGGTATTGACGATGCCGCTGAAGATACGCGCCAGCGTTTTCTTTTCCAGATGCAGGAAGACCGTCTGGAAGATGGCAAAGAAAATGGCAATCGGCAAGACTGCCTGGGCAATTTCATGCAGCTGGTCGGGCAGTTCTCTCAGGAATAATCCGCCTAACTGCAGAGAGTGTGCGATCCTTGGCACGGTAACCGGTACAAAGTTCGCGTCTTCCGGCCGGAAGATGAGTCCCAGAAGCAGCACTGCAATGATGGGACCGATGGAGCAGAGCGCAATCAGCCCAAAGCTGTCCTGGGACGAATGCTTGGTGCCGCGCAACGCCGAAACGCCGACGCCGAAGGCCATGATAAACGGCACGGTCATAGGACCGGTGGTCACACCGCCGGAATCGAAGGCTACCGCCAGAAAATCCGGCGGCGCAAAAAAGGCGACCACAAAGGTAAGCACATAAAAGAAC
>JAFTZZ010000051.1 GCA_017460905.1 Acidaminococcaceae bacterium
AACGCCGAAACGCCGACGCCGAAGGCCATGATAAACGGCACGGTCATAGGACCGGTGGTCACACCGCCGGAATCGAAGGCTACCGCCAGAAAATCCGGCGGCGCAAAAAAGGCGACCACAAAGGTAAGCACATAAAAGAACAGCAGCATGCGCTGCAGGGAAATACCCACCACCATGCGAATCAGGGCCGCCAGCAGGAAAAACGCCACGCCGCCGGACACCGACAGGATCAGCACGCTGTTGGGGATAGATTGGACCTGGTTCGCCAGCACCTGCAGGTCCGGCTCCGAAATCGTAATCATAAAACCCAGCAAAAAGCCCAGCGGCAAAATCAGGTACAGCTTACGCGTCTTTGTGATACGCGCGCCTACCTGCTTGCCCATGGGTTCCATGGCCTGCTCCGACCCGATGGTGAAGAACACCATGCCGATCATCAGCAGGATACAGCCGTAGAGAAACGCCATCACCACATGGGTCGGCATGGGCACGATGGTCACCGATAAAATCAGGACGATCGCCACTACCGGCACGATTGCTTTGATGACTTCACTGAGTTTTTCCTTGATCTTTTCTTTAAGCACTGGAACTGTCCCCCGGAAATTAAAACTGTACAAAATCTTCAGAAATCTATACGCACTGGCGGATTTTCGACCTTACTGCGCAAGGTCGCGCATTTACAAAATCATTCCGTTTTTTTCTTCTGCATGCTCTCTATGATGGCCGCATAGGTCTTTTCTACCCGGCGGCCCAGGTTATCGCGGATGCTTTTGGCGGAACGCAAAAGGCCGGACGCAATATCAAAAGCCAGCCCCACGGACAGGCCTTTGCTGTATTCGTAGCCTTTTACGTAGGTGATGCGGCGGAACTCCGGACGCCAGCGTTTGTCCAGCGGCTTACGGCCGCCCTCCGCCAGCAGATATTCGTTGGCTTCCGCTTCCAGCCGGTCCCCGTCCGCGTCAATGGCGCCAAAGGTGTTCAGCAGATCATAGTTGATCAAATCAATTAGCTGCTTTGCGGAATTATTGTTTAACACAAAGCTGATCTTGCCGTTTGCCAGCAGCAACAGGCTGCGTTCCTTCCAGGCACCAAGCTTGTTCATCACATTCATCTTATAGATTGCGGGCAGCCGTTTTTTAATATCGTCTGCCAGATTATACCGGGCCGCCTCCAGCGCCTCGGTGCGTCCGAAGCGGGAAATGATGTCCCCGGCCAGGGTTTCCCCTGCCACATTCACCACCGGTATGATCTCCAGCTGCGGATCATAATGCAGCCGTTTCTCCAGTTCGGTGCAGAGATACTCCTTCATGCCCTCCATTTTTTCCTGTTTCCGGAAGCCGTCCTCCGCATTGGTCAGCACGACGATCAGCTTACAGCCGGACTGCAGCAGCGGCACAATGATCTCTTCGATTTCCGCTTCTTCAATGCGGGCGGTGTTGGCGGAAAAACAGTAATAAATAGCATGGAACCAGTCGTTGATGCGGGGCGATGTGTTGCGCTTGCGCACCAGCGCCAGCACCTCCTGCCGCCACTCCGGCAGGGAATCCGCTTCTACGCCCCAGGTATCGAACACGTGATACGCAATGCCGTTGCGGGTGATCACATTTTCGTGCAGGCCCTTCCCCGTTTTGGGAAGCCCCGCGCCTGTCGGCAGGTCAAAGCCGTACAGATAGTTCAACAGCGAAGTCTTCCCCGTTCCGGTTTTGCCGAGGACGAGGATATTCCGTACCGCAGGCCGGTGTACCTTATTTGGTTTTTCTTCCGTCTGCTTCTCTGTTCTCGCGGACGCAGCGGTTTCTTTTTTGCCGGAAGCTTTACTGCCTGTCCGGCTCCAGATTTTTATCGCCATACGTCACCTGTCCTAAATCGCTTGCATTTGCAAATTGGCGTTTTGCTTCAACAACGCTGCAATGCTGTGCTTCACAGCATGCTGCCGGTTTATTTCTTATTGTAATATTTCTGGATCAGCTTCATGATCACGTCCATGGCAAAGGCAGACGTGATATCCACTTTTTCTCCTTTTGCCATGCGCGACGCCGTCTTGTAGCAGACCTCGTTCACCGCCCTGCCGAAGGCATAGGTAAAGGAAGTCGCCACGCCGCTGTTGACCACGGCCGCAGCCACAGAACCCGCGCCGGGGATAATCTTCAGCAGCGAGCGGGAAAAGATACGTCCGGTGTTGGCGACTACCACATTGACAAAGACTTCTTTGATCTTATCTGTGCCCCGGTCAATGCCCCAGAAGTTAAACAGGTGGGTCGCCATGGTCGTCTGAATCGCAATCAGGGCCGCCGAATCCGTCATGGGCAGCGGACACACCACCGCGCCGGCAGCTGCCGCCACATACCGGTGAATCAGCTTGTCCGCCTGAATGTGCTTGATGTGCAGCTCCTGTCCCAGCGCCTGGGCAAAGGCCAGCTGCAAACCGGCGTCCAGATGTTCCACAGACCAGTTCAGCAGCTCGGGCCACTGCGTTTTTTCCTCCGGCACCCTGGGATCGATGCTCACCATAAACACCGCCGTATTCGGCAGCTTTTTCTGCAGCACCTTTTTCATTTCATCCAGTTCCACCATGGTCGCCGCGTCAATCTGGGTCAGTACCACGCAGACCTCCGTCAATCCTTCCAGCGCCGCCACCGCGTTCAGGTCCGCCGGCGTCACACGCTTGTTGGCAGCAGAAATGCAGTACCAGGCCAGATGCACGTGCTTTTTGATATCGCTCTGGTTATTGGCTTCTTTCACGAAGCCGATGACCTCTTTGTAAAACTGTTGCTGTTTGTCTTCTCCGACTTCATAGCCTAACGTATCGTAGAGGACCACATCACAGTCCTCCGGCTCGAACCGGGTGATGCGGTCGGTCATCGGTTTGCCGTTACCGGCAGCCGCCACGTCCATGCCGAACAGGTGATTGATGAGGCTGCTTTTGCCCACGCCGGTCCCGCCGACCACCAGCACGCTGGGCTTCGTCACAGTTTTGCGGATTTTATTCAGCACTTTGTCGTAATCAAAATACTGCAGCTTGTCAATCAGCTTCTTAACGTCCTCTTCCTTCATTTTCATGCCTCCGTGAAAACTTTCATTTCACAAACTTGCCAATCCGGCTGTACACCCGCAGCGCATTCTCATAATAAAACTCCTGCCAGTGTTCCTCCGGTACGATCCTGCCCAGGTTGCGTATGTTGTCGGGAATGTTGATCAGCGGCCAGTCGCTGCCGTACATAATCTTGTCCCACAGCTCATGATACTCCAGCCACATGCGCACATATTGCTGAAACGCCTGAATCTCTTTTTCCCGTTTGGGCGTCAGGCGGTGCTCCCACAGGCCAGAAAAGTCAATGAAGACATTTTCGTTTTTCGCCGCCACTTCAATCGCATCGGGCACCCAGGGATTGCCTACGTGACAGATGACGAAACGCACCTCCGGGTGTTCGCTGGCGGCCTCGTCCACCGTCAGCGGATGGGAATACCGCAGCCTGCCGTGATGGTTTGCCGTCTCCCCGCTGTGCATGGCCACCGGCACATCATAGGCCTTCGCCAGCTCAAACAGCGGCTCGTGGCGCGGGTCATACAGGTACACATTCTGGTAGCCCATATAAAACTTAATGCCGACACAATGCGGATCCCGCTGCAGGTAATACTCAAACTCCAGCGCGGTCTTTTCCGCATTCTCCGCCGTCAGCTCCTCGCTCTGCACGCCCAGGCAGTACCCGATATTTGCCGGCTGGTTGTAGGGCTGTTCGCAGAACGGCTCCCCGCCCAGATTGATCAGGCGCGGCGCCACGCCGCCAAAGCGGCTGGGGGCGTCGTAGCTGTTGCCCATGGCGACGGCAAAAGCGATATGATTTTCCTCGCAGATGCTCTGCCAGCCTGCCCGGGAATTTTCATGCCCCGCCAGCTTTGCCAGTTCGTCAAAGCCTTCAATATTAAAATAATGCATGTGCGCATCAATAATCTTCATTTACATGCCTCAGCCATTCTGATTCTTTGGCAACAGGTTGTTCCTGAACAAAACAACGCTGCCAAATCTCATTCTTCTTTGTTCCTTTTCCATGCGTTGTTCCGTAAACGAAACAGCACCGCCAGATTTCATTCCTGTTCAGCGGAATCCGGCGCAAAGCCAAGCTTTTTGCCTTTCTTCATTTCCTTGCGCAGATCCTTTACCAGATCCTGCAGTGTGATGCCGTCCATATCCTTCTGCAGGTTCCGTTTGAATTTCCGCAGCTTTCCGTCCATGACCGCATGGATATTCGCGCCCACCGGGCACTCCGGATTAGGATTGTCATGGAAGTGGAACAGCTCTTCTTTTTTGTCCTCCACGGCGCAGAAAACATCCCACAAGGTGATCTTCTTCGGATCTTTGGCAAGGGACGCGCCGCCGACGCCGGCCTCCACCGTAACC
>JAFTZZ010000052.1 GCA_017460905.1 Acidaminococcaceae bacterium
AGGCAGAATGCACCGCGCCCGGTAATGCAGCGGCCAAGACAGAATGCGTCGCGTCCGGTGAAGCAGCAACCGAAACAGAATGCACCACGCCCGGTAATGCAGCAGCCAAAGCACAGGCCTGTACAACATCAGGTAGCAAGTCGCTGGGAGCCCCGGCACACCGATATAAAGCATGAAGGACCGAAAGTACATGCGGTGAAGCACACTGCTGTCAAGGCGGATACGAACAGACCGAAACATATGGAACCCGGCAAACCGGGACCGAGACATGAAATGGTACGCCGCCTGCCAGTACAGGGACATGAAATGGTGCGTCACCCGCCAGTACCGAGACCCCATGAAAACAGGCATGCATGGCGTCGGCCCCCCAAACCGCCGAAAAACCACTGGTGGGATCACCGGCCGTCTCACGGGTGGGGACCTTACAGAGGATATTATAACGGTATCTATTATTCGGATGTAGCATCCGCATTATTGGCGGCAGAAATTATCCATTCCGCCTACGAAACCAATCATGTCACCGTGATAAATTATGCTGATTCCTCAGACCGGATTTTTATCCCTAAAGAGGCTGTTAAATATAAGGGGCACCATTATCTGGTATTCTCTGATATCGGCAGTTCCACGGAAGAGGCGCAGCAGTTCTGCGAATCCATGGGAGGTCATTTGGCAACGGTGGAAGATGAAGGGAAAAATGAGCGGCTGTTCCGGCTGATCAATGACAGCGGCTATGTTAACGAGCAGTTTGAGGAATTCGGCTATAACCGTCTGATTCCCAAAGAACCTATCATCTATGAGAAAATGATTCCGGAAAACGGATCTGAGGAAGACGCCGAATATTACGGGCTGTATTACTGGAATTACAGGAACCTGCGGGAAAACGGGATGAGCGCTGGCACCGGCGGAACCGCCTTTGTTTGCGAATGGGATGCCTGATCTTATCCCACCCAGCCTTTGCCGTAAAAAATGTTGATTCAATGCGATTGTAAAAGCACCCGCAAACCTGCAAAGGGTTCCCCGGTGTTTTTTTGAAGAATAAAAATCCGGCACGCGGCTGTAGATTCGAAAATGAGGATGGGTGAGTGGCTGTTCTTGATGTACCGGGAAATTAAGTTCAAAATAAAGTGAAGTTTAAAATAAACTTAAAGTGAGTGTTGTGTTTTACTCATTCATACGGCGTAAATAAGAGGCTAATTGGGGAATGACCAGCGCAACTTCTCCGCGACGGGGAGAAAAGATGATTCCGGCATCTATCAAACGTTTTCGATATGTCTGTGCTGTTCCGTGTGTAATTCCCATGCGTTTTTCTAAAACAGTCATGTTGCTGGCACCGCTGTCCTGTGCGATTGCTTTTAAAAAGTCCAAATCTTTATCCGACAGAGGATTGATCATAGCCTGAAACACCTTGCTGTCAATTTCTTCCGCAGCCAGGCGTTCAGCCTGCGCAAGCGCAGAAGCGTCGACCGTTTTTCCGCCCTCTGAAAGCTTGCTCAGGTAATAGCCAATCAACTGTACCAGATATGGAAAGCCTTTCGTGTATATTGCCGCCTGCTTCACAATAGCTGCAGTCGTGTTGATTCCGGCCCGTGAAAAAGCCGTGCTGTAATAGAGTTCTACCTCTGAAACCGGCAATAAGCCGACCGGGATACGCTGCGCCCGGTTCAAAAAAGTCAGTGTTTTGTAATTCAAAATATCGGAGATTGCGCTGGGCAGCCCCGCCATAACAATGGAAATATCTGCTTCGTTGCCAACGAGTTCCTGATAGGCTGATGCGAGTTCCCGCATTTGTGCTACGGAAGGGGATACCTCGTCGACCAGAATCAGGACGCGTTTGCCCGCTTCTGCCAGTTTTTCACAAATCATCTCCAGCTTTACGCGAAACCCAAAGCTGCGCTGCGCTTCCTCGGTGAAGGTAAGCCCAAAGGAAAACCCAAGCGCTCCGGCGCTGAAACCTTTGATAGATGACGTTGGATTTTTGATAAATTTTTCGCCGGCCCGCTGGAGCAGTTCTATCAGGTTTTCAAGCATGGATTCATTACAGGTAACACGGGCAGTGACATAGTCAATCGCAGCGGCCTTGTCTCCAATTTCTAAAAGGAGAGCCGTCTTGCCCATGCCGCGCTGTCCCACTAACAGCGTAGCCCGCTCAGCGCTTCCGCGATAACTTTGCAGTCCGTCTGTTACTTTTTCGAGTACATCATCTCTGCCGATTAGTTGATCGGGCCGATTTCCAAATGATGGCCGGAAGATGGGTTTCGTAAGCATACATTACTCTCCTTTGCTGCATGTTGTAAAATGCCTTTCGTCATGTTTCGTCAACTTTCGTCATTATTCGTCAAGTTTCGTCTTCTTTCGTCATTTTATAACAAATCATATGAAATGGCAAGTGACAAAAAAGATGAGGTGCCTTATCCCACCCAGCCTTTTCCGTAATAATTTCCATTCCAGCGTTTTGCGGCGTTGCGCACCGTTAAGGAAACATAGCCGGGTCCTTTAGATTTACGGTACAAAGCGGAGTGTTCAAATACGTTTTCAATGGTCTGCTGACCATGCCCGCCCAGCCAGAACCACAGGCGCTGGCAGAAGGAAAAGTCTTCCCGGCTTTTGTCGTCCCAGCTGTGTCCCTGATAGTACATGCGCTGCAGTTCCGGGTCGACGGTAAAAGCTTTTTGTAAAATGAAATTCACAGAAGGAGCGTTTGCTGCCAGCGTATTGTTGACAGCGGGCGCTTCTGTTGTTTTTGGGCGCAAACTTTCACAAAATTTAACGGCGGGTGTCAGGTCAACCAGATTTTTTCCGTAAAAGGACTGTGTGCTGCCGGCAGTGTCGGCGAATTTTCCCTGCACATTGTTGCAACGGTGCTATAAACCATACTATTTTTAAAGGCGTATCACTGGCTGGAGCGAAATTGGTTGCTGACCCGGTAACCTATGGAGAACCTGCTGAGTTATTGGTTCAGTTAACACATAAAGATGTTTTTCTTAATTTCTTTAAGGATAAACAGGCGATTATTAATACGTTGCGAAGCGGTAATGCATTGTTTTTAAACAAATACGGTAATCTTTGTGTTCAGGAGACTGGGCGGCTAAAACCTATAGTTGTTTTTTCTCAAGCGTTTAGAGCGTCACTGGCTGGATGGACTGCCAAAGGATATTCTCTGGTTTCTGCTGAGATACAATTTATAGTATCATGGAAGGGTAAGGACGACGATAAAGAAACGTTTATTGTATTGCCAAGTGTGAAGTTAAAGAGGTAACTGCGGTATATTAAAACCAGTAAAGCTTGATTAAAAACAGAATTAATAATGAAGGCGCTTGCTAAATAGCAGGTGCCTTTTCTGTCGATCCTCAATTGTAAAACGAGACGCAACCCCTCTTACTCTCGTTTTATACTAAATTTCGTAAAATAATATACCTTCCGGGAGGTTGCATCCCGGTTTTCAAAAAAGACTGGCTGAAGCTGGTCTTTTTTTAATGAAAAAATAAAAATGTAGTCATCGTGGCTGTGGAGCTTGTGGGTAACCGGGGTTTCACGGAGC
>JAFTZZ010000053.1 GCA_017460905.1 Acidaminococcaceae bacterium
AGCTTTCCGTTTTTGTGAATGGGAATGACGATTTCCGCATTGCTGGCGCTGTCGCAGGCTATGTGCCCGGGGAACTGGTGCACATCGTCCACCCGCTGCACCTTGTTCTGCAGTGCCGCCGCCCCGCAAACTCCGGCGCACAGGGGGATACGGATGCAGGCCGGGTTGCCCTGGAAGGGCCCAAGCACTAAGGAATCACGGTTCATCAGATAAAAGCCGGCCCAGTTCAGGTCAGGCAGCGCGTTCATCAATAAGGCGGAAGTGTTGGCCAGCACCGGCAGCCAGTAATTTTCTTCTTCTCCTAACGCTTTCACCTGTTTCACTAATAAATCGTAATCAGGCTGTATAATTGTTTTCGTTTCCATCGTTATCAGCACTCCCAAAAGCTAATTTTATTTTTGTCAGTATTTTTGCGTTTTACAGTAAAAATACGCAGGACAATATTTTACCAGATTTAAGGAAGCCCTGATTCGTTCCTCTGCACGCTTGCCGGGCACAAACTCATTAAATCAGTCTTTCCTTAATTATATTTATATTTTATCAGCAGTTTGTTGAAAATCCAAACAGAAATTTGTACAAGTTACAGCTGCGCTTTATCATTTTCCAACATGCAGGCTACCTGAATCAGCGAGCCAGACATTCCCCTTGCAAACTGCCATAGCATTTTATCCGAAATTTCTCGGACAATACATGTAACATTAGCATTGTTCACAATTTGTTTTCGCAATTAATACTACAATTGTAGTATAATTTAACTGTCAAAAGACAATAATTACTACTGGTTTCACAAACTATTTCAATGTTTTTCGTATAGGAGGTCTTTATCATGTCAAGATTTACATTACCACGCGACCTGTATCACGGAAAAGGCGCGTTGGAAACGCTGAAAACATTAAAAGGCAAACGGGCCATTGTCTGCGTCGGCGGCGGCAGCATGAAACGCGGCGGCTTTCTGGACAGGGCGCTGGCGTATCTGAAAGAAGCCGGCATGGAAACAAAGGTGATTGAAGGCATCGAAAGCGATCCGTCTGTTGAAACAGTCATGAACGGCGCGAAAGTCATGCAGGAGTTCCAGCCGGACTGGATCGTGGCCATGGGCGGCGGCAGCCCCATCGATGCAGCCAAGGCCATGTGGATCAAATACGAATACCCGGAAACCACCTTTGCCGATATGTGCAAGGTCTTCGGCCTGCCGAAGTTGCGGACGAAAGCGCACTTCTGCGCAATCTCTTCCACCAGCGGCACCGCTACGGAAGTAACTGCATTTTCTATCATCACCGATTACCAGAAGGGCATCAAATACCCCATCGCTGATTTTGAAATTACGCCGGACATCGCCATCGTGGATCCGGAGCTGGTCCACACCATGCCCCAGAAGCTGACGGCCCATACCGGTATGGACGCCATGACCCACGCCATCGAAGCGTATGTTTCCACCGCCCACAGCGCCTATGCGGACGCGCTGGCAATCCACGCCATCGAGCTGATCCAGGCCAACCTTGTGAAATCCTATAACGGCGACATGGAAGCCCGGGACATTATGCACGACGCACAGTGCCTGGCCGGTATGGCCTTCTCCAACGCGCTGCTGGGCATCGTCCACTCCATGGCCCATAAAACCGGCGCAGCCTTTGCAGACTACGGCGCCCACATCATTCACGGCGCGGCCAACGCCATGTATCTGCCAAAGGTCATCAAATTTAATTCCAAAGACCCCGCCGCCTTAAAACGGTACGGCGTCATTGCGGATTACATGCATCTGGGCGGCGTCTCCGATGAGGAAAAGGTAGACCTGCTGATTGCTTACCTCCGCAAGATGAACGACGACCTGAACATTCCGCACAGCATCAACCATTACGGGCCGAAGGGACTGCCGGAAGAAACGGGCTTTGTACCGGAAGAAGTATTCCTGGAAAGAGTCGAGCGCATTGCTGCCGATGCCATCCTGGATGCCTGCACCGGTTCCAATCCCCGTCAGCCCAGCCAGGAAGAAATGGTGAAACTGCTGAAGTGCTGCTACTACGATACGGAGGTTGATTTCTGATGCCGTAACGGAATCACCGGACGCGCACACAAACCACCTCTCCGCTCTCATCTTCTGCGGGATGAGCGATGTTAGTTAGAAGCAGAAAACTGTGCGACACTTACAGGAAGATAACAAAAATAGCCTTGGCTCCTTTGCGTAAGAAGCTAAGGCTATTTCTAATTTTTCCAGTTTTAATTATACCAGTTTTCTACACGGTTGTATTTTTCGGAAATTCAAACCCGTATTACAGCAGCATCCGATATAGTCCGAAATAGGCCAGAATACTTAACACCACCACGCCCAACGCGGAAATGGCGAACATGCGGATAAACAGCCGGTGCTGCAGCTGCGGGGACGCATTGGCCGCCGAAGAATACGCTGCCAGCGCCAGCGCGCCGCCGGTAGACAGCGGGCTGATGCCTGCCGTGTTGGAAATCATGGTAATGGCCGTCGCCATTTCCAGTTCCAGCTTTGGGCCGGCCACGCCCAGGTTGCCTAAAATTTCCGGAATGGTCGGGATCAGCGTCGGCATTACGACGCCGGAGGTAGAACTGAACCAGCTCATGATACCGGACGTAATACCCATGATCGTTACGGAAGTCGCCGGTGTCATAACGCTGGTCAGCGCGTCGGACAGCAGATGGATACCGCCCAGCATGATGATAATGTGCATCAGCACGCCCACGCCGGTAATCAGCAGCAGTGTTCCCCAGGGAATTTTCCGGATAGCCTCGCCTTCGTCCGCCACATGCAGGAAGGAAAGCACCATCG
>JAFTZZ010000054.1 GCA_017460905.1 Acidaminococcaceae bacterium
GAATAAAAGGATTTATTGACCGGAATTTACGTGTGTATCAGTCCTGTGTCAGACAAAAACATCGCAAAAATTCTGGTTTTAGGAGAGATGGGTTTTATGGTTGAAACAATGAAATGGGAGAAGGGCAAGTTGATTCTGTTAGATCAGACACAGCTGCCCCTGAAAGTAAAATGGATTCCCTGCCACACGTACCAACGCGTGGGGGAAGCCATACAGAAATTAGAAGTGCGGGGCGCGCCGGCCATCGGTGCTGCGGCGGCCTTCGCCATGGTGCTGGCGTGGAAGCAGATTACTGCAACCGAAAATAGCGCAAAGGCATCAGGAGCTTCAAAAAAGACAACGGACGAGGCCTCTGAAAAGAAAAGCGCAGACGAAAACGAACTGAAATCCGCAACGGTCCATGGGGATGAAAATTTCGTTTCTGACACTAAGCTGCAAACCTACGCCGCTATGCTGCTGGGGAAAAAAATTGGCAGCAAAGACGATACAGCTAAAATTTCCGAAACTCTCAAACAATATTTGGATGCGCTGCAAGCCGCACGCAATCATTTGGATGCAGCCCGTCCTACGGCTGTTAATTTGTCCTGGGCGACAAAGGTTATGTATGACGCAGCCTGCAAAATGGCAGAAGCGGGACTAATGCCGGAGCAGATTGGCAACGAACTGGAAGCACTGGCCATTAAAATTTACGAGCAGGACATTGCCAAAAACAAAAAGATGGGCGAGTACGGCGCCGAAGTCGTGCCGCAGGAGGCTGTGATCCTGACCCACTGCAACGCAGGCGCACTGGCAACCTGTGGCTGGGGAACTGCGTTGGGCGTAATCCGTTCCGCCCATGCGCAGGGCAAAGTTAAAATGGTGTATTCCGATGAGACCCGTCCCTTACTGCAGGGTTCCCGTCTCACCGCCTGGGAACTGCTGGAAGATAACATTCCCGTTACTACGATTACAGACAACATGGCAGCCTGGTCCATGAAGACCAAAGGCATCAACATCGTCATCACCGGAGCGGACCGCATCGCTGCCAACGGCGACACGGCAAATAAAATCGGCACGTACGGTGTGGCTCTTGCAGCTAAGGCCCATGGCATTCCGTTTTATATCGCGGCGCCGGCCAGCACCTTCGATTTTTCGTTAAAGACCGGTAAAGAAATTCCCATTGAGGAACGCAAAGCCGAAGAAGTGAGAAGCTTTCAGGGCGCCGTATCCGCGCCGCCGGAAGTGAATGTCTTTAATCCGGCTTTTGATGTGACGCCGGCCAGACTGATTGCGGGCATTATCACAGAATACGGAGTGCTGCGCCCGCCATTCCGGAAATCCATTGCAGCATTAAAAGAAAAAGTGACCAAGGAGGAACTCTTCACATGGAAAGCATGATTCGCGACATTAACCTGGCGGAAAGCGGCCGCAAAAAAATTGAATGGGTAAAAGGCCACATGCCTTTATTAAATTATTTCAATGAAAAATACGCGCCGACACAGTTGTTTAAAGGTATCAACATGGTTGTCACCATTCATCTGGAAGCGAAGACAGCCTATCTGGCGCTGACGCTGAAAAACTGCGGCGCTAATGTTACGGTTACCGGCAGCAACCCGCTTTCCACCCAGGACGATGTGGCGGCGGCTCTTGTCGCCAACGGTGTGAATGTGTTTGCCACCCACGGCTGCACTGCCGAAGAGTACGACATGTATCTGGACAAAGCGCTGGACTGCAGGCCGCAGCTGATTGTAGATGACGGCGGCGATTTGGTAAACATGCTGCATACGTCCCGCCGTGAACTAATTTCCAATTTGTGGGGCGGCAGCGAAGAAACCACCACCGGCGTGCACCGGCTGCGTGCCCTGGCAGAAGCAGGAAAGCTGGCATTCCCCATGATTGCGGTCAACGACAGCAACTGCAAATATTTATTCGACAACCGCTACGGTACAGGCCAGAGCGTGTGGGACGGCATCATGCGGACCAGCAACCTGATCGTGGCAGGTAAAACTGTTGTGGTTGCCGGCTACGGCTGGTGCGGCAAGGGGGTTGCCATGCGGGCCAAAGGCATGGGCGCCCGGGTCATCGTAACAGAAGTGGATCCCATCAAAGGCATCGAAACGGTGTTTGACGGATTTGAAACGCTGCCCATGGCGGAAGCCGCAAAGAAGGGCGATATCTTTGTCACTGTAACAGGCTGCAAAGACGTCATCCGCAAAGAGCACATGGAAGTGATGAAGGACGGCGTGCTGCTGGCCAACGCCGGCCATTTTGACGTGGAAATCAGCAAACCGGATCTGGAAGCGTTAACGGTGAAGGAACCCTTTGAGGCGCGCAATAACATTACGGCTTACACGCTGGCTAACGGTCATCAGCTGAACCTTTTGGGCGAAGGACGTCTGGTAAATCTGGCCTGCGGCGACGGGCATCCTGCAGAAGTCATGGACCTGAGCTTTGCCATGCAGTTCCTGGCCATGCGTTACGTGTTAGAGAACAAAGGCAAACTGGAAAACAAACTGTATCTGCTGCCGGAAGAACTGGATCAGGAGGTTGCTTCCATTAAGTTAAAAGCCATGGGCTTTGATGTAGATACTTTGAGCGAAGAACAGTGGAAGTATCTGCATCAGGCATAAGTTGAAACTAACGATTAGAAAATGGTTTTTATTTATCAAATTGAGTTTTTTATAATAAGGATTATATCATGGCTAATCAAACAACTTTCTATTTAGTGGATTATGAAAATGTTCATGAGGATGGACTGGTTGGCGCAGAATCTCTGGGCAAAAATGATTATGTTCATATTTTCACTTCAAAAAATGCTCCTAATATCAGCATCAAAATTCTTTCATATTTTAATTCTACTAACTTACAATTCCATGAAGTACCTGCCAGCAAGCAGTCTGTGGATATGAATATTGTATCTTTTCTCGGATATTTGATCGGAAAGAACGATACTTCAAAGATTAAATATGTCGTTATCAGCAAAGATACAGATTATGATAACGTATTATCTTTCTGGCGAAAATTTGCGACTATAAATATCTTAAAACGTGAAAAAATAAAAGAGGAATCTTCTTCAGTATCTAAAGAGATAAACAAAAATGCTGAAGAAAATATCCAAAAGGAATTAGTAACAGATTTTCCTGCGAATCATTTAGAAATTACCAATGATGTATCAGCAATTTCTATTTCATCTAAGAATCCAAAAACTCAAATTAATTGTGAAGTACAAAAGATTTTATCTAAAGCGGGATTCAAAAATAATATTATTTCAGGAACAGCTTCTTTGGTTACCAAAAATTATAATCAGAAAAACGCTAAACAGGTTATTTATCGTTCTCTAATTGCAAAATACGGATTAGAGGAAGGATTAAAAATTTACAACCAAATTAAAAAATTATTATAAACGAACAGTACTACAAGGCTTTTTCTAATTACGATACAGGAATGTTACAGTTTCGTGAACCCATTGATGAAATTGCCGTTTTGTTTTCCCAAAATTTTTATTGATTATTTTTCTCTTGCTAATTATAATTTAATTAGTAATAATCAGTTGGTTTATCAGTAAGAAAGAAGGGTTTATTATGATGGAAAACAGGACGACTGAATTTAAACGGGAGTATACTGACAATCTCAAATATACAGTTATTGCTTTTGCCAATACAGAAGGCGGCAAAATTTATATTGGTAGGAACGATGACACAACCGTCTGCGGTGTCGACAATACAGATGAAATCATGTTAAGTATAGGCAATATGCTGCGCGACAGTATCCGGCCAGACATTACCATGTTTACAGATTGTTGTGTTAAAACGATGCAGGGCAAAAACGTCATTGTTCTCACAGTGCAGCGTGGCACGGCGCGTCCGTATTATCTTTACAGTAAAGGTATCCGACCGGAAGGTGTGTATGTGCGGCAGGGCGCATCCTCAGTACCCGCTTCGGAAACCGCAATCCTGTCTATGATTAAAGAAACAAGCGGGGAGCGTTACGAAGAAGCGCGCGCCCTGAATCAGAATTTATCATTTTCCTCTACAGAAAAACATTTTAAAACTGAAAATATTATTTTTGGAGAAGCACAGATGCGGACATTGTGCGTAATCAATGAGGACGGAACCTTTTCCAATCTTGCGCTGCTCCTGTCCGATCAGTGTATCCATACAATCAAAGCTGCATTTTTTGATGGCAGCGATAAAATGGTCTTTCGAGACCGAAAAGAGTTTTCAGGTTCCGTTTTTCAACAGTTGGAAGAAACAGCAGCCTATATTGACCATTTCAACCGGACACGTGCTGAAATAGTCGGGCTGGTCCGTGTCGAGGAACGTGATTATCCGCCGGAAGCATTGCGGGAAGCGTTAATAAATTCTGTCATACACAGGGACTATGCCCTCAGCGGACCAACACTGGTGAGCATCTTTGATGACCGCATTGAGATTCTCAACCTTGGCGGGCTGGTAAAAGGCATATCCTATGAAGACATCATGCTGGGTGTGTCGCTGCAGCGAAACAGGCATCTTGCCAATGTATTTTACCGACTGAAACTGATTGAAGCTTACGGAACCGGAATCCGGAAAATTAACGGATGTTATGCCGATTCGTCAGTCAAACCAAAAATCGAAATTACAGAGCATGCGTTTAAAATTACACTACCAAACAAAAATTACGTAAAGGAAAAAAATTTATTAAAAGTTCAAGAACCATCTGCAACGTACCAAATAAAATATTCAGAACAGAAGGAAACGTTCAGCCTGCGGGAAAATGTTGTAATCAGTCTTTTCAATGACCGCGATACTATCGGCAGAAAAGATGTTGAAAGCGCATTACAAATTTCGCAGGCAACCGCCATTCTAATTTTGCGCTCTATGGTAAATAAGGGCATACTTGTAAAGGAAAACGCAGGAAAATATCAAAAATACAGGTTAGGGAACAAACGGGCAGAAGAATGACAAAAAAAACATGAGCTATTGAAAAAATCGAAAACTACAAGGTGAGATTATGAAAATTGAATGGATAGACGGATTTGAAATCCTCGTGAAGGTTGACCATGTAAAGGACAACCATGATGAAGTGGTCATCGCTGCAAACAGAGAGGGAATGCTTTCGCTGGCAAAACAGCTTACCGCGCTGGCAGAAGCAGCACCGGGAGAGCATATTCATTACGACGAATACAATTCCCTGGAAGAAGGCTCGATGGAACTGATCATTGAAAGAGCAGAGTAATTCTTATAGAGAACAGGAGTTATAAAACTTAATTATGAAAATTTCTGACCTTGATCATTTTGTTCTCACCACAACAGACCTAAAGGCCTGCCTGCGTTTTTATACGGAACTGCTGGGCATGGAGAAACGGGAAATGAACGGGCGGTTTTCCCTCTGGTTTGGCAGACATAAAATCAATATTCACACACGCCCTGCCGAGTTTTTGCCTGCTGCGGAACACCCGGTTCCCGGCAGCCTTGACCTGTGCTTTGAAATTAAAGATGACATTGAAGCTGTCTATGCAAAACTGAAAAGCAAAAATGCGCCGCTGGTTACCGGCATTGTGGAACGCAACGGGGCAAAAGGGAAAATGCGCAGCGTGTATCTGCGCGACCCGGACGGCAACCTTGTGGAGTTGGCGTCGTACAGGTAATCCCATGATGGGAATCTATTTCATAACCGACCCGGACAATTACTGGCTGGAGATTTTGCCGGAGCGGTAATAAACGGGTACATTGCAATGGGGAGGTAAAAACGGGATGAACAAGAAACTGCTTGCTTTTTTACTGGCTGCTGCGATGGCAGCGCAAGGGACTGTACTTGCTGAACATGCACAAGGCAATACAAATGATGCCGCATATAACAACGAAAACGCTGTTTCCGTGAACGGACCCATGGGGGCAGGCGACGATATACGCAAGCCTTCCGTTTATGCCCAAACGGATAAAATTTTCCTGGGAACCTGGGAATGCACCAACGATCCCCATTCCACCCTGACAATCCAGGAAGCAAATATCCAAACCGGCGGTTATCACGCAGACTTCTTCTTTTACCGTATCGCCAACGCAGAGGCCTATGCCAACATCAGAGGGAAAACACTGGAAGTCAATCAGGGATATGTAAATGACAATAAAGAGTTTTACGGCATTTTTGAAAAGACCCGCGAGGGCATCCGCTTTACGATTACCAAATCGGATTTTACGTATCTTCCTGCAGGGCAAGTGTATGAATACAAAAGAATGAAAAAAGAAAAACGGACAGACTGTGATTGCCGATAAACGGAGTTGAACCTGCTTTTTATCAGGGATAAAACGCGTTACTGTTATCGCATCCAACAGCCGTTACGGTAATGTAGGCGTACGCAATGTTATTTATATTGGGTGTTCTTGGTTCCGTCTGTCTTTTCCTTCACTATAAAAAATGAATTCAGATTTGTTGAGCAAGAATGAGTAAATTAATTCAGATGAAAGGCAGGTAAAGGGTAAATTAAAATCATGAAATCAGACAAAACTTTTTTGAAAAAAGCTATAAGATGTTTCACTGTAATGGCATTGTTTGTTGCATTTTTCTCTCTTGGGTTGTCGGCTGCGGAAGCAAATCCAAAGGTCTGGTATGATAAGGATGGTATTTTTCATGAGGAAATGAAAAGTCGTGCATATGCCGTTGGTGAAAGCGGCCGTCTCGACAAGGAGGTCGAACACATTACCCATATCTGGTACGACAGAGAAGGAAACAAGCATGAAATTTTAACAACTCCTTCAGGAATAAGCCAAAATACAATCCCAGCAGCGTTGTCAGCAAAATCCAGGACACGCTACTGGTATGACGAAAAAGGTCGTTTGAACAAGGAATATACGTTCTACACGCCCCGTGGCGAGAAAGATATTGAGCATGTCTGGTATGAAAAAGACGGCAGGCCTTACGCAAAGGAATACGGATATGTTGTACTGAACGGGACGTCCGTTTACAGGGAAAGCGCCAGCCGCTACGATGAAAAAGGCTGCAAGCATATAGACATTTTCTGGATCTATCCTGATAATAGCCGGCGTGAGAAGCACATCTGGTTTGATGAAAAACAAGTCCGGCATGAAGAATGGATAAAGTAAATATAAGACAGTATCCCAGATTTTGAATAAGAAAGTATCTGCGCGAGGCATACTACAGAATGATTACTGTCAGCATCCTGCGCTGCAATGTGTGCGGCGCTCCCATGTATCCCAACCCGGCCAGACAGGCGTTTTGCTGTCCTTTCTGCGGCAATGTTTCTGCCTATGGAACGCAACATCCTCGCATGAAATACGCACATAAAAAGCTGGAATTCACAGAAGAAGGATATTTCAGCCTGAAGCGCGTAGCAATATTAACTCCTTTGTCTGTACATAAAGAACTGCTTGCCGGGCGTAAGTGGAGAACCTTTGACGAAGTGGTGCAGCTCTTTGACCGTCGTGCCTTCGTCACATACAAAAACAAAAAAGAGTTTTCCTTTGACTGTCCAACCTGTGGTGCGCCGGTACGCGGCAACGACCTCATGAGCATGTTTGAATGCCATTATTGCGGGACAAAATATTCCTTCGAAGACGCGGCGGAACACGGGTATATTAAAATTGCGAGGATTATTGGGTATGAGGGGATGCTTCCGAAGCAATGTATTCCTTATGAGGTTACGGC
>JAFTZZ010000055.1 GCA_017460905.1 Acidaminococcaceae bacterium
ATCGTGCTTTCATCGCTGAATTTGACTTCGCTTTTCTGGGGATGCACATTCACATCAATCGCCGCCGGATCGATCCGGATATCCAGCACGGCAAACGCAAAGCCCCGTTTGGGAATCTGGGACTGATAGGCATGCTCGATGGCTTTGCTGATCATCATATTATTGACGCTGCGCCCGTTGACCAGGATCGTCTGCCAGCCCCGGGTACCCTTCAGCAGCGTCGGCTTGCCGATAAACCCGGTGACGGAAATATCCGCAAACACGCCGTCCAGCTTCACCGGCAGCAGATCGTCGGAGACCTTTTTTCCATATAAAGAAGTGATCGTATCTTTTAAATTCCCCAGCCCCGGTGTAACCAGTACCTCCTTATCATTACTGGTCAGCCTGAACCGCACGTCCGGACGGGCCAGCGCGATACGGGTCAGCATTTCGGTAATGTAGCGGCCCTCCGTAGAGACCGTTTTCAGAAACTTGCGGCGTGCCGGCACATTATAAAACAAATCCCGCACGATGATCGTCGTGCCAAGGGGACCGCCGGTCTGTATGCATTCCTCTTCCTCGCCGCCATTAACCTTAACGGATGTGGCCAGCTCTTCCCCCTGGGGCCGCGTCAGCAATTCAAAATGGGAAACGGAAGCAATGCTGGGCAACGCTTCCCCGCGAAACCCCAGCGTATGCAGACGGCGAAGGTCATCGACCTGGCGTATCTTACTGGTAGCATGGCGCTTCAGCGCCATACGGGCATTCGGCTCCGTCATGCCGCAGCCGTTATCCGCCACGCGGATATATTCCGTCCCGCCTTCAAAAATCGTAACATCTATACTGTCCGCACCGGCATCCAACGCATTTTCTACCAGTTCCTTTACCACCGAAGCCGGTTTTTCCACAACCTCTCCGGCCGCAATCTGGTTCGATGTATTGGTGTCCAGCAAACGGACCTCTGGTGCCTGTATCATACTGCTCTCCAATCTGCCGCACTCCTGCTGAACATACAGCCGCACAGCAGTTTCATCTTACATAAACCCGCTTTCTTTTTTTGCTTCCTGCTGCAATTTATACAATGCGTTCAGCGCCTCGATAGGCGTCATGCTCATTACATCAAGCTGCAGCAGTTCCGTCTGCAGCGCGCTCATAAACAGCGAACCCATATCCGCAGCCGGTTCTTCATTGGCCGCAGCCTTGCAGTCCTTTGCTTCCTCGCAGACAAAGCCCTTATTCCGGTCATACTCCTGCAAGATCTCGTCCGCCCGTTCAATCACCTTCTTCGGCAGCCCGGCCAGACGCGCCACATGCACGCCGTAGCTGCGGTCCGTACCGCCCCGGATGATGCGGCGCAGGAACACGATATCATTGCCCCGTTCCTTAATCGCAACGGAATAATTCTTAATGCCTTCCAATACATTTTCCATGGTGATCAGTTCATGGTAATGGGTAGCAAAGAGGGTTTTCGCCTTAATCTTCGTCTGGATATATTCCATGACCGCGCGGGCGATGGACATGCCGTCATAGGTACTGGTGCCCCGGCCCACTTCGTCCAGAATGATCAGCGAATTTTTGGTAGCGTACTTCAAAATCTGCGCCACCTCATTCATCTCTACCATAAAGGTACTCTGTCCCGTCGCCAGGTCGTCGCTGGCGCCTACGCGGGTAAAGATGCGGTCCACCGCGCAGATGTCCGCGCTCTGCGCCGGGATAAAGCTGCCCATCTGAGTCATCAGCACCAGCAGAGCCACCTGCCGCATATAGGTCGACTTGCCTGCCATGTTCGGCCCGGTAATGATGACCATCCGCTCATCTGTGGAATTCAGCGTAACATTATTCGGCACGAAAATTTCTTTATCCAGCAGCCGTTCCACCACCGGATGCCGTCCGTCCAGAATCCGGATCTCCCCTTTATTATTCAGTTCCGGCCGGTGGTAATCATATTTAAAGGCAGTCAGGGCCAGCGCGGCCAGCACATCCAGACGGGCCAGGGCATGGGCCGTATCCTGGATTTCCGGAATATCCTTCCGGATCTCATCCCGTATTTTATTGAACAGATAGTATTCCAGCGACTCAATTTTTTCCTTGGCGCTTAATATCTTATTTTCAAAATCCTTCAGCTCGGGAACAATATAGCGTTCCGCATTGACCAGCGTCTGCTTCCGCACAAATTCCGGCGGCACAGCCGAACTCTGCCCCTTGCTCACTTCAATATAGTAACCGAAAACCTTGTTGAAACCGACCTTCAGCGTTTTGATGCCGGTAGACTCTTTGATCTTCTGCTCAAAATTGGCCATCCACTGGGAATTATTCCGGGCAATATCATGCAGCTCGTCCAGCTCCAGATCATACCCGTCCCGGATCATGCCGCCCTCCCGGATTGTAAAGGGCGGTTCATCCACGATAGCCGCTTCCAGCGTGTCATGGATTTCCCGGTGCATGTGGATGGAAGCCGCTAACTTTTGCAGCATTCCGGATTTCGCACCCTGTAACCTCTCTTTCAGTGCCGGCAATGCGGCAAGGGAAGCGCGCAGGCTCACCATATCTCGGGCATTGGCGCTGCCCACCTCCAGCCGGGACAGGATGCGTTCCAGATCGAACACTTCCTTCAGGCTCTCCTGCAGGCTGTCCCGCAGGCCGGGGTTCATCACCAGTTCTTCCACCACATCCTGCCGTTCACGGATCTTCATGATATCCAGCAGCGGACACTCAATCCAGTTACGCAGGCAGCGGGAACCCATGGAGGTTGCGGTGAAATCCAGCACATCCAGCAGCGTTCCCCGCTTTCCCCCGTCCCGCGTATTTTTGATCAGTTCCAGGTTGCGTATCGCCGTAGCGTCCAGATTCATGAACTATTCCGCCGTAATGCGTTCCAACCGGTTGATCTGGGACAGATCTGTCATCATGGTCGCATGGAGATAG
>JAFTZZ010000004.1 GCA_017460905.1 Acidaminococcaceae bacterium
AGGTGGAAAAAGGCAGCCGGGCGCAGCAGGTCATTGAACTGGCGGGCGGCGTGACAGAAGAAGCGGATATGGACAGGGTGAACCTGGCGCAGCTGTGCAGGGACGGAGGGCATATCAAAGTGCCGAGGCTGTCGCAGGCGCGTCTGAAGAAACGGATGCCGGGAGCGAAAAACGGGGAAACAAGAGAAACAAATGTGCAGAAAAATACTGATGTAAACAGGCAACGCCATTTGGAAACAATCACTGTCCATCTTAATTCAGCAACAGAAGCGGAGCTGGAGCAGCTGCCGGGGGTGGGAAAAGCAACGGCACGGCAGATTGTCATGTTCCGCAGTAAAAGCAGCTTTCAAAAACTCGAAGACATCATGCAGGTACCCGGGAGTGGGCCGGCCAAATTTGAAAAGATGAGACCCTATTTAGTGTTGTAGCTGACCAATCGAATCGAATGGGAGGGTGCGTTCAATTTGTTCAAAAACTGGTTACTGATTTATTTTATCTGTTTCTGCTTGGGGGATATCGGCGCTTTTTATGAAAAACAGAAATTGTTCCATGTGAGTATTTTCGCTTTTGGATTATGGAGTGTTGCCTGCGGATTACTTTTTCTGCTTCGACATTATAATTTGCCGAAATGGGAAAACAGCTTATTATTCAAACCGAAACGGAATGTATGTATCCTGCTGGCCCTGCTCATGCTGCTTTCCGGCTTTCTGGCAGGGAAACGCAATGAAGCGGTGCGCAGCAGGTGGCAGTCGCTGATTGGCAAACAGGTCGTCTTGCAGGGCGCGGTGCAGCCGGACAGCCTGCGCATCAGACAGCAGGGTATCAGCGCTTTGTTCATTGCCGAGAAGCCGTTGCGCGGTAAAGTGAGAATTTTTATCAAAGCAGGTAAAAATACTGACTTGATTGCGCGGAAGCTGCTGACGGAAAAAATACAGGCTGCGGGCGTGCTGAAGGAAGCGGCGTATCTGCTGAACCCCGGCGCCTATGATGGGTACAAGGCGGACCGGATCCGGGGAATTTACGGGAAGATGGCGGTGCAGTCCGGGCAGGTGAGTAGCACAAACTTGCCGCTGCCGGTTTATCTGCGCTTTGCCGCCTTTTCACAGAAAATCAGGGAAGGAACGCTTTCGGAACTGCACTCCGGAACGGCTGCCATTTTGCCGGGTATGGTTCTGGGCGGGTATCAGGGCATCGAACCGGAACTGGCAGATATTTTTCGGGATAACGGCATTGCGCATCTGCTGGCGGTTTCCGGTACTCATGTCGCGTTGCTGGCGCTGTTCCTGCAGGCGCTGTTGCGTCCGCTGGGAAAGTCCGGCGATTATCTGATCCAGTTGCTTTTGCTTGGGTATGGGCTGATTTGCGGCCTGCAGCCCGGGGTGCTGCGCGCAGTGCTGATGGCCTGCGTCTTGCTATGGGGACGTCGGCAGCAACGGAGAGCGGACAGCGTTCGCCTGCTTCTGCTGACAGCCTTGCTGCTATTGCTTATCAACCCGTTCTGGCTGCTGGATATCAGTTATCAGCTGTCCTTTGTCACAACAGCCGGCCTGCTGCTGGCCTGCCCGAAAATTACAGCCCGTGTGCCGGATTTTTTACCGGACTGGCTGCGTTCTCTGGCAGGCGTGGCGCTGACGGCGCAGCTCTGCTCGCTGCCGCTATCCGTGTATTATTTTCACCGGATTTCGTTGCTCGGTATCGTTAGCAATCTCTTTCTGCTGCCGACGCTGGAAGCGGCGGTTCTTTGTTTTCTGATTGGTCTGCTGTGTCTGCCGTTGCTGCCTGTTGTCAGCCATTTGCTCTTTCCGGCCGCGGAATTTTTGTTACAGGGCGCGGTTTCTGCCGGAATGGTTCTGGCAGGCCTTCCCTTTGCGGCGGTGGACATTTCCGATTGGGGAATTGCAGGCATGCTTGCGTATTACGGTTTTTTGGCAGCTTTTTTGAATTTGGGGCCGTTCCTTCGCCTTTCATCGCAGCAGCGAAAGCAGTGGCTTCTGCTGATGGCTGCGGTTTTTCTTTTGCTTTCCGGAATGAAATATTGCGCTGCCCAAAACCTGACCGTTTATTTTATGGATGTGGGGCAGGGTGACGCAGCGCTGATCCGGACGCCCGCCGGGAAAAATATTCTGATCGACACAGGCGGACTGCAGGGCGAGGCGGATATTTCCCGCATGGTGCTGCTTCCCTGTCTGCGCTATTTGGGCGTGAAGCAGATCGATCTGCTGTGCCTGAGCCACGGCGATCACGATCATGCCGGAGGCGCGGCAGGACTGGCAGCAAAACTGCCGGTAAAGAATCTGTTTTTAGGATGTGCAACGGAAAATTCGGAAGATGTGACGCGTTTATTGCGTGAAGTTCGTAACAAAACGGACATACGTTACCTGCATAAGGGAGAAAAGTGGCGCATCGGCGACTGCGAGATAACAGTGGCGTCGGCTGAGCCGGGGACAACGGCAGCGCCGGGCGTGACGGAAACCAACAGCGCTTCCCTGGTGCTGCAGCTTTCCTGCCAGGGGCATTCGCTGGTGTTTACCGGCGACGCCGATACGGATACCGAAGAAAGGGCGATTCCGCTTTTGCGTAAGACAGACGTTTTAAAAATCAGCCACCATGGCGCGGATACATCTTCTTCGCCGTATTTTTTGCAGCACATTAAGCCGCGTTTTGGTATCATTTCTGTCGGAAACGAAAACCGTTACGGACACCCGGGCAAAGGCACGTTGGAACGGCTGGCGTCAGAGGGTATTGTGACTTTGCGCACAGACCGGCTGGGCGCAATTAAAGTTGTATTTAAAAACGACGGGCCCCGCTGGTACAGCTACCGTTATCAGGGAAATCAATTTTAAATCATTGAGGTTCATGGTATAATAAATCAAAACATACATTTTTTGGGTAATCGATAAGAGTTTTTACTCTGACAGAAACAATCCGACAGGAAATTGCTGAGATGAGGAAAAGAAAGAAATTTTCTTTATGAAGATTCAGATGAAGGAGGAGCCGCGGTGGAACCGGTAAAGCGAAACAGGAAATCATTGAAAGAAATTACAATTGAAATAGATACGGACTTTATTCCGGCTGTTGCCCTGCTGAAATTAGCCGGCGTGGTGGAAAGCGGTGGCCAGGCTTCCCTTGCGGTAGAACAGGGACACATAACCATGGACGGCGTAGTGTTACAAGAAAAAAGGAAAAAAATCAGGCCCGGAAGCACTGTGGTTTTTAACAATCAGGTTGCAATTCACGTAACCGGCGCGGCAAAGGCGTAACCGGAATTCCTACGGAGACACACACCCATGAAAGCAAAATCTTCCGGACTGGCTCCGGACATCTTCATAAAACAGCTGGAAAACGGATCCGTTCCTACAGTGGTCTGCATTGTCGGGGAAGAGCCCTACTACAGGGATTTGGTGCGCCGCACACTGCTGGACACCCTTTTTGCGGATGTTCCTCAGGACAGCCGGGACATTACCGTCTTCGAAGAAAAGACGGATATGAAAAAGCTGGAAACCCTGATCAATACCTATCCGTTCTTCAGCGGCAGGACCGTTGCGCTGATTACAGACAGGGAACTGCTAAACCCTAAATCGGAAGCGGAAAACAAAAAGCCGAAAGCCGCCGGCAAAGGAAAAAGCAAGGAAGTATCCTTATCCAAACAGGAGCTGCTGCAGAAAATGCTGGGGGATGTGCCGGATTTTTGTACGGTCATCCTGCAAACGGAAAAGATGGACGGGCGCCAGAAATTCACTAAATTCCTGCAGAAGGAAACTGTATTTGTGGACTGTTCCCCTGTGGATTCCCGGTATCTGCCGGCGTGGCTTGCGCGGCAGGCGGAACGCAAAGGCGGCAGCCTGACCCGGGAGGCGGTCCAGCGGATCCAGGAATATCTGGCCACCGTAGACAATCCGCCCTTACAGCTGTTGGCAGCGGAAGTGGAAAAGATTGCCATCTATGCTGGAGACCGGAAGAAATGGACCGCGGATGATGTGGACCTGCTTTTTTCTGCGTTGCCGGAAATCGGAGCGTTTGCCCTGAATAACGCGATAACTTCCAAAAATACAGTGCTGGCGTTACAGCTGCTGGCGGAAGAACAGAAAAAGAATACGTATTTGCCGCTGTTGGCGGCCAAACTGCTGGCGCATCTGCGCAATATCCTGATGGTCAAGGAAGGAGAGCGGCTTGGCCTGTCGGCCAGCCGGATTGCCGCGGAGTCTCATAAGGCGCCCTTCCTGATTTCCATGTGGCAGCGGGACGGTGCGCGTTTCAACGAGACGCGTCTGCGGGGCGCGATCCAGTCGCTGGATCAAATGGTGGCGGAGGTGAGCCTGGGCGGACGGCAGTTTGACAGGCTGGAAGAAATTATTGCGATTTTGTGCGCATAAACAGCGCAGTTTTGAAAGCGGTTCCATAGACATTTTTATCGCCTTTTGGTAAAATATTATTTATGAGGATGGCTGTTGCGGATACTGGCTTTTCCGCAGGAAACGGCCTGCAATGACACCATTGTTTTTTAAATGAAGTAAAGGGGGAAGGCGGGGCTCCGCCGGCGCATTATGGGAAAAAGTGAATTGCTTTATGTAATCAAACCGTCACAACAGACAAAAGAAACCCTTCTGCAGTTATTAGCCGATCACAAGGAAGTACAGTTTGTATCCCTGATGGGCGTGGATCTGGCAGGAAACGATACGGATGAAAAAATTCCTGTCAATATTTTTTTGCATGACATTGACAAATTTCTGACCGGCAGCGCTGCCCAGACGGACGGTTCTTCCGTAGTGCTTCCCGGTATCGCGACGCTGAATGACGCCCGTGTGGATATGGAAGTGGACCGGGATGTCAACTGGTACGTGGATTACAATTACGAACATTTTGACGAAAAGGGGCGGATGGTCGGCACGCTGCGCATGCCCTGCTTCCTGACCCATAACGGGGACTATGTGGATTCCCGTTCGATCCTGAAAAAATCGCTGCAGTATGTGGAGAACGAGCTGCTGGCGCTGATGAAAAAATATCCGCAGATGCCGGGGCTGGAAAATATTGATGTAAAGGAAATCGACCACCTGATCTTCACTACGGCAACCGAGTTGGAATTCTGGGTGAAATCCCCCCGGGAAAATTCGCCGATCGAAGCGCTGTCTTCGTCCCAGGTGATGCAGGAGATGTACTGGCAGCGCACCCGCGGCAACGTGCGCACAGCGCTGGAGCAGACCATAGAGATGCTGGAGCTGTACGGACTGGAACCGGAGATGGGGCATAAAGAGTGCGGCGGTGTCAAAGGGCAGATTGATTCTTCCGGCCACATGACACACATCAACGAGCAGCTGGAGGTTGACTGGAAATATAACGTAGGCCTGCAGACGGCGGATAACGAGATTCTGGCCCGTATCGTCGTGAAAGAAATCTTCCGCCAGAACGGTCTGGATATTTCCTTCCAGGCGAAGCCGATACCGGGCGTTGCCGGCAGCGGCGAGCACACTCATGTAGGCATTGCCGCAAAAATGCGGAACGGCAAGGTGGTTAACCTGTTTGCGCCTGCGGATATGCATAAGGATTTCCTGTCCGCTATCGGGTATGGCGCCGTCATGGGCATCATGAAAAACTACGAAGCCGTCAATCCGTTCATTTCCGCGACGACAGACGCGTTCAACCGGCTGAAGCCCGGCTTTGAAGCGCCGGTCTGCGTAGTCACTTCGCTGGGGCTGGCGCCGGATATCCCGTCACGTAACCGTACGATTCTGGCGGGCCTGATCCGCGATCTGGACAATCCGCTGGCTACCCGTATTGAAATGCGTTCCCCGAATCCGTACACAAACACCTACATTGCCATTGCGGCATTCTATCTGGCGGCGCTGGATGGGATCAAAGCCTGCGTGTCCAGCAGGAAGACGTTGGCCCAGCTGGAAAAGGAAATTTCCAAGAAGGCCGGACAAAAAGGTTTCTATCTGGAAAAAGACAGGGAATACCGTACCGAAGAAGATGTATTTGAAGACTTTACGGCAGAAGAACGCAGCAGGCTGTTTGGAGAACCGCCGGCAACGGTCTGGGAGAATCTGCGCAACTGGGAGCGGTTCCCGGAAAAGAAAAAAGTTATTATGGAAGGCGGCATTTTTGACGAAGCTGTTATCCGTTCCTTTGCGGAAGGCGCGCTGATCCGCTGGAGGACAGAGCTGCTGAACCGGCTGATCCCGGAAGTCCGCGCTGATGTAATTGCGGCGAAAAAGCTGCATGATGCGAATACCGGTACGGCCTTTGACAATGCTGCGTGGAAAAAAGTGCAGGCCGTCCGGGACAGGCTGGCAAAAGATTCGGCGAAAGCGCCTTGTATCTTTACGGAGATAAGGAACGCGATTGCCGCGGCAGATTATGATACTGTTTCCGAAAAGTTTTTGGAAATGCAGAAGCTGAAGGATCAATTGTATAATCTGTATCACGATTATAAGCAGAATATTATTGACTGATTTATAATTACGATGTTTATTGTGAATCCTTTGTGATTTTTTGGCGTGTTGCTGTTGTCTTATAAGTAGACTTGTGATAAAATACATAAAGTATTTGACTGGGCATTCAGTTTTTGCTATTGTTTAATTGCAAAAAGAATATAAAGAATACCGTATTTAGGAGGATGACAATGAATTTTGCGTTTACGGAAGAACAGCTCGAATTGCAGGAAATGGTGCGCGAGTTTGTTGAGAAGGAGATAACTCCCATCGCCGGGGAAATGGATGCGGAAAACGCAACCCGCCCGGAACTGTTTAAGATGGCTGCTGACATGGGACTGTTGAATGTTATCGTTCCGGAAGAATACGGTGGATTAGGCCTGGACAGCGTTACTGTAGCTATGATGTACGAAGAACTGGGCAAAGGCTGCGCCGGTGTGGCGACTTCCATGGCTGCGAATTCCCTGGCTACGGCTCCCGTCCTGATTGCAGGTACTGACGAGCAAAAACGCCTGTGGTGCGATGTACTGAACGACGGCGGCCTGGCTGCGTTTGCGCTGACAGAACCCGGCGCCGGCTCCGATGCCGGCGGTGTATCAACCCGCGCTGTACATGATAAGGAAAATAAAACGTATACATTAAATGGCACAAAAGCCTTTATCACTAACGGCGGTATTGCGGACATTTACCTGATTTTCGCGAATACCCGTAAAGACGGCGGTATCCGCGGCCTGACGGCGTTTATCGTACCGAAAGGAACCCCCGGCTTTAAGGTTGGCCGCAAGGAAGATAAAATGGGTATCCGACCTTCCAACACCTGCGAACTGATCCTGGACAACGTAGTGATTCCGGAAGCAAACCGTGTCGGCAGGGAAGGACAGGGCTTCCGTATTGCCATGCAGACGCTGGATTCGGCCCGTCCGTTCGTAGGCGCCGTTTCCGTAGGTCTGGCGCAGGCTGCGTTGGACGTTGCCGTTGCCTATGCCAAGGAACGCAAGCAGTTTGGACAGCCTATCGCTTCTTTTGAAATGATCCAGGAAATGGTCGCTGACATGGCGATGAAGATTGACGCAGCCCGCCTGCTGGTTTACCGTGCCTGCGCGATGCGGGATGAAGGTGTGGTATTTACCAAGGAAGCTGCTATGGCCAAGTGCTTTGCCGCGGATACGGCGATGGAAGTTACAACTAATGCAGTGCAGATCATGGGCGGCTATGGGTATTCCAAAGAAAATCCTGCGGAAAAACGCATGCGTGATGCCAAGATCATGCAAATTTATGAAGGGACCAACCAGATCCAGCGTCTGGTTATTGCCAATAAAGTAATGTATTAATTTGTGCGATGCTGCCCCGTTGCCTGCTGACAGGCAGCGGGGTTTTTGTTATAATAATACTGATGTTATTCGTAAAAAGATTTGTTGCAGCCATATCAATCCGGTTGGGAAGGCAAATCTGAAACTGTTCCGGGGAGAAGTTATGATTTTAGTCTGGTTGTCTTTTCTTGTGCTGGCGCTTGACCGGGTTACCAAGATGGCTGTTGCTTCCAAAATGGCAGAAGGGGAAAGCATCCCTGTTATTGAAAATATTTTCCATCTGACCTATGTGTTAAACCCGGGGGCGGCATTTGGCATGCTGCCGCATAACAGGACATTTTTTCTGGTAATCGGCACTGCTGCCGTGTTGGCAATCCTGTGGATGCGGAAGGAGATACTGGCGGAAGGCTGGCGCGTGCGAACCGGCATGGCCCTGTTTCTGGGCGGCGCGCTGGGAAATTTATGGGACCGTGTGCAAACCGGATTGGTGATAGACTTTTTTGATTTTCGCGTCTGGCCCGTATTCAATGTTGCGGATATCGCGATCTGTGCAGGAGTAGGTCTGATTTTATGGGATATGATACAGAACAAAGCCTGGGAAAATTGAAAGCGGAAAAGCAAGTGTTACCGGAAGAAAATCTGCCGGACGGGGAGGAATACACCGCAGACGGGGATGATTCTTCTGAAGAAATTCTTCAGTTTACTGTTGCTGACGGGGAAGTTGGCAAACGGGCTGATGTTTATTTCGCGGGAGCGCTGGACAGCACCCGTTCCCATGTTCAGATACTGTTGAATGACGGACGCGCCGTGAAAGGCGGTAAAGCCGTCAAGCCAAATTACAGGGTTAAGGCTGGCGATGTTTTTCAGGTGACGCTGCCGCGTGCGATTCCGCTGGAAGCAGAGCCGGAAAATATTCCGCTGGACATTATCTATGAAGATGAAGATGTTATTGTTTTGAATAAAGAACGGGGGATGGTGGTGCATCCCGCACCGGGCCATTCTTCCGGAACGCTGGTAAATGCATTACTGTTTCACTGCAGGAATTTATCGGGCATCAACGGCGTGATCCGTCCGGGCATTGTCCACCGGCTGGACAAGGATACCAGCGGGATCATGATTGCGGCGAAGAACGATGAGGCGCATTATTCCTTGTCGAAACAGATTCAGGATAAAACGGCAAAACGCACGTATTTGTGTGTTGTGAGAGGTAATATAAAAACAGATTCCGGTATTATCGAAACCCGGATAGACCGCGATAAAAATGACCGTAAACGCATGGCTGTGGTCAAAGATAGTGGACGGGACGCGGTGACGGAGTATGAGGTGCTGGAACGGTTTGGACGTTTTACGCTAGTCCGTTGCCGGTTACGGACCGGGCGCACCCATCAGATCCGTGTCCATATGGAATATCTGGGCTATCCCCTGGTTGGCGATCCGAAGTATTCGCCTATGAAAGTGCCTTTCTCGATAACTGGACAGGCGCTGCATTCCCAGACGTTGGAGTTTGTCCATCCGCGGACCGGGGAACGGATGTATTTTGAAGCCCCTGTACCGGAGGATATGCAGAAAATCCTGACCCGGTTGCGTAACGGGCAGTTTTAGTGTCGGGATTGTAAGAGAGGCACCTGGTTCGTTTCTGGCTGTTCACAAAAAAGTTACAAAACGAACGCAAAGAATACATTTTTAAGTCAAAATTATTTGATAATATATCAATATAAAGAGGTGGAACAAATGAAAAATATTATGAAGAAAACTTCCATTATGGATGCGGACGGCATCCGCCGGGCTTTGATCCGTATTGCCCATGAGATTACGGAAAAGAATAAGGGCGTGGAAAATGTTGTCCTGGTGGGGATCCGTACCCGCGGGGTGCCGCTGGCGGCGCGTATTGCGGAAGAAATCCGGAAGATTGAAAATGTTTCGGTTCCGACAGGGTCCCTGGACATTACGCTGTACCGCGACGACCTGACGTCTATGGGGTATAACCCGGTCATCCATGGGACGGAAATTGATTTCGATGTTACCGGAAAGAATATTGTGCTGGTAGATGATGTGCTTTATACGGGGCGTACGATTCGCGCTGCGCTGGACGCACTTATTGATATGGGCAGACCGAAAACGATTCAGTTGGCCGTGCTGATCGACCGCGGGCACCGGGAACTGCCTATCCGCGCGGATTACGCAGGGAAAAATGTTCCTACATCCCGTAAGGAGACGGTTGAGGTCGCGCTGCAGGAAGAAGGGAAGGAAGACGAAGTCATTTTAGGTGAGATTGCGGAATAAATCTGTATTCTATTTTAAATGAAGTTTTTACGTTTTTGTGCTATAATACATTTCGCAGGAAATAATCAGATTCAAAACTTTTAACTTTGGAGGTTCTTATGAAAAGAGTTTCAGTTTTTGCGTTGTCACTGTTGACTGTACTCATGACCATGCTGTCCGCTGTTGCTTTTGCGGCTACCGGTGATGAAAATCCTTATAAAAACCATTATGTAAAGGAAGCACAGGCGATTCGTAAGCAGGGGACAGCAAAAGTTGTGTATCAGTTTATGACCAGAGACAACAGGCCTCTTCCCGGTGTAATTATGCTTTATAATACCACACAGGCTAAAGGCCAGGAAGGTGTTGCTGATGAAAACGGTATGGTAATATTCGAAGTTAAGGATTCAGAGGTGTTTTTTATCCATCATATCATTTTCGGCGACCGGATTTTGCCGGTGCAGGGTGGTTCGCAGGTAAATATGGTCGAAAAACTGGATATACGTAAAGGCACTGTATTTTGGAATTGTATTGTACAATACGGGAACAAGGCGTTCATGAGCTATCGTGGCAATTAATCATTAATAAAAGCTGCGGCAAAATCCGGGTAAGGCTGTTTTGCTGCAGCTTTTATAGTTAAGAAGAACATAAACATATTATGAAGAATATAAAAAACCTGAGACGGAAATCCGCATCAGGTTTTTGCTTTTATATAATAATGCAAATTTATAATGATTTTGGTTTCATGAATAATTTTCCAAAGCGTTTGGTCATATTGCGCATTTGGGTAATTTTACGGGTTTTGTTGCGGTGGCGCGGTTTCATATCGGCTTTTTTGCCAAAATCGCCGCGGTCAACATAGGTGAGCTTCATCTTATCGGGAGAGAAGAAACTGCACAATTCCCGTACCAATTTTTCCGGGTTAGCGTCTTCGTTGAACGAAAAACCGTCGATAGAGACAAAACCTTTGTTGCTGTTGACATGTAAAATGATATGTCCTTCTTTGCAGATGCAGTAAATGCCGTAGCCTGTTTCTGCTTCCGGTTCGATACGGAGGCTTAGCAGCTGCATTTGATTGCTTTCGGCATAGTTTTCCAGCGTTCCCTTTAATGCATCCTGTGCCAGTGCGTCTTCCGCACAGCTGTACAGGTCTGCAGCGACTAATAATCCTGTTTTCAAATCAGACTCTCCTTTTTAAAACTGTCGGCAGTTTTGCGTTGTGCCCGTTCTGTGTTTGATCATCCTACTTTTGGTGTAATTCGGTATGCATTGATTATAGCAGAGTAAATATCTATTGTCAAAATAAACTGTGAGGCCTGAAAAAGTAAATTATTTACGTCGATTCATGCTATAATAATTATAATATAAAACACGAGGTACTGCATGGAACAATTAGAAGGCTCAGTAGAAAATATTATATTCCAAAGTGATGACAGGCGTTTCTGTGTATTGCGGATCAAATGCGTATCAGCAGGAGTGGTAACTGCTGTTTATCGCGGTCCGGCGCCTTTTCTGGGAGAAACCGTAAAGGCATCGGGCGAATGGGTAAAACACGCCAGGTTCGGGCAGCAGTTCAGTATCGCAGGGTATCAGTCTGTGAAACCGGGTTCCGCTGAAGGAATTGAGCGTTTCCTTGCCAGCGGGGCGGTAAAGGGGGTTGGCAAGGCGATGGCTTCCCGGATTGTAGCGCATTTTGGCAAAGAGACACTGGAGGTCTTGGGAAGCGATCCGTCCCGGCTGGTGGAGGTTTCCGGGATTGGCGCCAAAAAAGCAGAAGCGATTGGCCAGGCTTACAGCGAAATTTCCGATTTGCGGGAAATCATGCTTTTTCTGGAAGAAAACGGTGTCAGCGGCAGTTATGCGGCAAAGCTGCAGCTGGCATACGGGAATACTGCCGTTACAAGAATCAAGGCAAATCCGTACCGGCTGATCAGCGATATCGAAGGCATCGGGTTTAAAACGGCAGACCGGATTGCACTGTCCCTGGGCTTTGAACCTGCTTCGGGGGAACGCGTCAGGGCCGGTATCGGTTATGCGCTGACGCTGGCTGCGACCGGGGGGCACACCTGCGTCCCGGAAGAAAATCTGCTGCGGTATGCCGGGCAGATATTACAGATCGATTACATGGAAGCGGAAGCCGTTTTTCACAGCATGATCGAGAATGATCTTCTTCGTACAGAAGACTGGGGCGGACAGCGCTTTATTTATCCGGAATATCTGTACCGGGCGGAAAAGGAAACGGCGCGCATGCTGCTGACCCTGCGAAACCATCCGGAAAGCCTGGGAAAAGCAGATGAAGAAAAGATCATGAAAGACTGGGAACAGGAGGCAGGAATCGTATTGGCAAATGCCCAGAAGGAAGCAATCCGTTCTTCTCTAAAATATGGGGTGTTTGCTTTGACCGGCGGACCCGGAACCGGTAAAACGACGATAATCAAAGGTATTCTGTCCGTGCTGAAGCGTGCCGGCTGCAAGGTTTTGCTGGCTGCCCCGACCGGCAGGGCGGCCCGCCGCCTGGAGGCTGCTACGGGAGAAAAGGCGCAGACGGTTCACCGGCTGCTGGAATATAATGTGACCGGGGAATTTGGCAAAAACGCGAATGATCTGCTGGAAGCCCAGGCGGTGATTGTCGATGAAGCTTCCATGCTTGATATCCTGCTGATTTATCATCTGTTAGACGCAATTCCGTTAGGCTGCCGCCTGATTTTGGTGGGGGACGTGGATCAGCTGCCGTCGGTAGGGGCCGGTTCGGTCCTGAAAGATATGATCCAAAGCGGGAAGATGCCGGTCGTTCGTCTGCAGGAAGTATTCCGGCAGGCAGAGGTCAGTCCTATTGTCCGCAATGCACACCGGATTAACCGAGGGCAGATGCCCGAGTGTACGCCGGACAGTGATTTTTCCATGGCAGAGTTTGCGGATGAAGAACAGGCTGCTGCCTATATCACTGCTTTGTATGCCCGCATTACGGGCGGGAAAAACTGGAAGGCGCTGCAGGTTTTGTCGCCTATGCATAAAGGCGTCTGCGGCGTACAGAATTTAAATAAACTGCTGCAGGAACGGGTGAATCCGGCTGCCCCCGGCAGGGGTGAAATTATCCAGCCTGGCGGTACGGTGCTCCGTCTGGGGGATAAGGTCATGCAGATCCGCAATAATTACGAAAAAGATGTGTATAATGGAGATATCGGACAGATTACGGATATTGCGGAAAAAACTGTTAAAGTGTGGTATCCGGACCGTCCGGAAGAGGAATATGTAACATATGCTGACGGGGAATACGATGAATTGCAGCTGGCCTATGCCATGAGCGTGCATAAGTCCCAGGGCAGTGAATATTCACAGGTGGTGGTCGTCCTGGTTCCTGGGCATTACATCATGTTACAGCGCAATTTGTTATATACCGCTGTGACCCGTGCCCGGGAGAAGGTCCTGCTGGTCGGGACAAAAGCGGCGCTGCAGACTGCTGTTGCCAATGACCGGACGCGGCGGAGATATTCCCTGTTGAAGGAACGGCTGCAGGAAACAGGGGAGCTTTAACGGAATGGGAGGAAAAGATTCTGTTTTTAAAAATAATAAATGACATTTTATTTCCGCGTTGCTGCGCTTCCTGCGGTGTGGAAACTGAGACCGGTCTTTTATGCGCTGAATGCCGGGACGGGCTTTTACAGATGAAACCGTTTCCCGGAGTTGAGCATATAGACGGGGTCCTGTTCTTTTTCAGTTATGAGAACAGCATTAAAACCGCGATCCAAGAAGTAAAGTTCTCTCACGATAAAAACCAGGCTTATTTGCTGGCGGAGGAAGCGGAAAAACTTTTTCATCAAGATTCCTCACGAAATATTATTATGAATTTTCTTGCAGAGGCAGGAACTTTACCTCTGCATGACGAATTTTGTGGTAAGAGTATAAATAAATTATATACAAAAGAAAAAACGAAGGAAAACAGGCTCCTTTGGAGCGGGATACCGACGGACCCGGAAAGGCTGCGGAAAAGAGGGTTTGATCTGCCGTCCCTGCTGTTTGCGGAACAGGCGCAAGCGTGCGGCGGCGTTTGGCAGCGCATATTGTGCCGAACTCGGAAAACGCTGCCCATGTATGGCCTGGGACCGGAAGAAAGGATACGGAATCTGCAGGATTGTTTTGCGGCTGTCCGTGATGTTCGTGGTAAATCTGTTATCCTGGTGGATGATATATTTACCACAGGCACTACGTTTTCTGCGGCGGCAGAGGTATTAAAAAAAGCAGGCGCTGTATCGGTGAAGGGAATGGCTTTTTGCGGTTCTGTGGAGAATCTCAGATGACAGCGGTATTTCCTGCGAAAATTTGGAGGCGAAGGATATGGGGTTAACGGGCAGCACAGGAATTAAAGGCGGATTCCAGTTTCGGTATCAGAACCTGATCGGAGCAGGAAGGGTTACCGAGGAAGCGCTGCAGGCGCTGCAGCCGGCGATGGACCGGGCTGCCGCGGCTGTACGGGAGATCCGCGGCGGCGGTTTTTCCAAAGCGCATCTGTCCAAGGACGGAACGCCGGAACATGTGTATTTTCCGCGGCAGGCTTATCTTGCAGAAGGAAATCCGAATGACGAAGAATCTGTGCGGAGACTGGAAGAGCTGGGCGCAGCCTGGAAGGACACGGTTGATGCAGCAGTCTTTATCGGGATTGGCGGTTCCTATTTAGGGGACAAGGTGGTGTTTGACCTTGCCGCCAAACCCTACTGGAACCAGCTCCCGAAAAAAGAACGGAACGGGTATCCGCAGATTTATTTTGCGGGGAATAATGTGGATGGGACAGCCTTGCAGGGCCTGATGCGTCATCTGACACTGCAGGCGCAGCATGTCGGTCATCCGCTCCATATCCAACTGGTGCCGATTTCCAAATCGGGCACGACAATGGAACCGCTGACCAGCTTTGCCGCGTTGTTAAGTTATATGAGGAAACATCCGGAATGGTTTGTTACAGATATTACTGCCGTTACCGTTCTGGATGCGGAAGCTTCGTTGCTGTACCGGCTGGCGCAGGAGAATAACTGGCCTGCTTTCAGCATTCCGGAAGGGATCGGGGGACGGTTTTGTATTTTAAGTAATCCCGGCCTGCTGATGTGTGCGGCATTGGGGTATGATATACGTTCCCTGCTGGAAGGCGCCCGGGAGATGTCGGAGCTATGCCTTGCTGCGGAAGGTACGGACAATCCGGCGCTGCTCAACGCTGCCCTGAAATTTTTGGCAGCGGAAAAGCTGGGTGCGGACATTGAAGTGCTGATGGGATATGGCGACGCCCTGCAATGCCTGGGCGCATGGTATGTGCAGCTGCTGGCAGAATCGCTGGGAAAACGGCTGGACCGTAACGGGAAGACGGCGTTTTACGGAAGGACCCCGGTAGTTGCGGTAGGTACGACGGATATGCATTCCATGACCCAGCAGCATCAGGACGGGAAACGGAACAAAGTGATCCAGTTCCTGGAGGTAGAAAAACCGGCGGAAGCGTTAGTGGTGGATAATCCGTTCCCGCAGGAAAAGGCGTTCTCCCTGTATGCGGGCAAAGAAATGAATGTGCTGCTGCAGGCTGCGCTGACGGCAAATGAAACTGCGCTGACGGAAGACGGCAGGCTCAATGCCCGGTATGTGCTTCCGGAACTGTCGCCGCGGTACATCGGCCAGTTGTTGATGTTCCTGATGTACAGCATTGCGTATGAAGGCGAACTGGCGGATGTGGACGCATATGACCAGCCCGGTGTGGAAGCCTATAAGCGGATCATGAAAGCGGAGCTGGCAAAAGCAGAATAGGAAAGCCGTAATATTCCTTTTGTCAATAATGGTTAAACGGGTTACAGGTTCTCTGCCTGATAATCGGACAAAACCGGTTGTCAGGACAGAGAACTTTTTATTATCTGTAACATTCGCAACGATATTTAACAAGTTTGTGAAATCTGTGTTTCCGGACTTGCATAAAGTCAAAAAGTCAAATATAATAGCGATATAATACAATTTTTCTATGGTTTAAAAGGCAGAACAGAAAGCAGGTAACAGTATGAAAAATATGGCAGATGCAATAGAGAGCTTCATTGTGGGAAGGCTGCTGGCAGAAAGCCGGAATACGGTTTTGGTACAGCGCAATGAGCTGGCGGACCGTTTGTCGTGCGCGCCGTCCCAGATCAGCTATGTGCTGAGTACCCGGTTCACGCCTGAGAAAGGATACCTGGTAGAATCCCGCCGCGGCAGCGGAGGATTTATCCGTATCGTCAGGATATTGCCGGTGGAAGAGCAGGAACAGGAGCCTTCTGTAGATGAGATTTTGCAGTACTGGCATAAAAACCGTATGCTGACGGACAGGGAGTTTGAGCTGCTGCATTATCTGATGGGCATCATGGATGTCCCGGAACGGGATAAACGCCGTATACTGCGGGAAGCGGTACAACGCATGGTGGATGCAGGCTGAAGTGATCAGAGGAGTTTTGCTGTTACAGAAGCGCTGACTGAATGGGTTTGCAAGCTTGCCGCTGGGCGAACATGCGAATGGGCAGTGTTTTATGATTAACAACAGCAGGGAGGATACAGATGTTATGTGAACGTTGTGGCAAAAGGGAAGCCACTGTAAATGTTGTTTGCGTTGTCAACGATAAAAGGGTCAGCAAATGGCTCTGCGAATCCTGCGCCAGGGAATTTGCCGCAGAAGGCGTGCTGGCGGGGCAGGGCGGCAAAGAAACCCGCAATATACTGGAAGAAATCTTCAGGCCGCTGCGCAGGCTGGCTGAACGGAATTACGAGGATGATGGCAGCCAGAAAAATAATTTTTATACCGATCTGGCAGAAAAAATACTGGCAACAGCGCGCCGCACAGCAGCACAGCGTCAGCAGGAGGAAATCGGTACGGAACATATTCTGTGGGCGATGCTGCAGGAGCCGGACAGCCAGGCAGCGCATCTGCTGCTGCGCTGCGGCGTGGATAAATATACGCTGCTGGGTGAACTGGAAACCTGGATGGGAAGTACGGCAGAGGGCGCGAACCCGGTGGTTTATACGGCAGAAGCTTCCCGGGCCATGAAATATGCCAAATCATTTTCCGATACGGACGGCTTGTATCTTGTAAGCTCCGGGCATCTGCTGCTGGGGCTGCTGGCGGAAGACGGCTGTGTTGCATCCCGGGTCCTGGCCCGGTTCAATATCACCATGAACCGCATACAGACCATGATGCATGAGGAATTTATAACGACCCACACGCTGCCGGAAAATAATAAGTTCAAATCCCAGGCCAAAAAAGAAAAAGCAGAAGCAGAGCTGAAAAAAGCGTTGAAGCTGCTGCAGGGGTTTGGCCGTAACCTGAATGAACTGGCGCAGCAGGGAAAACTGGACCCTGTGCTGGGCCGGGAAAAGGAACTGGAACACCTGATGCGGATTTTATGCCGCAGGACGAAGAACAATCCTGTGCTGATCGGCGAGTCCGGCGTGGGCAAAACAGCTGTAGCGGAAGGGCTCGCACAACGGATCGTCGGTCGGGAAGTGCCGGAGTTTTTGGCAGATAAGATTATTTTTTCGCTGGAATTAGGCTATGTGGTGGCAGGCGCAAAATATCGGGGAGAACTGGAAGAACGTCTCCGGAATATTATTGAAGCCGTAAAACACTGTCCCAGGATCATTCTTTTTATGGACGAATTGCAGATGCTGATGAATGGCGGCGACGGTACCATGAATATCGCCAATATTATCAAGCCGGCCCTTGCCAGAGGGGAATTGCATGTTATCGGCGCAACTACGCTGGAGGATTATCGTAAAAGCGTAGAGAAGGACGCGGCGCTGGAACGGCGGTTCCAGCCGGTTCGTGTAGATGCGCCTGACACTGACGCTGCTTTGCGGATATTGAAGCGACTGTGTGACCGATATGAAAAATTCCATCATGTACGCGTGACAGAGGAAGCGCTGGAAGCTGCGGTAAAACTGTCAGACCGTTACCTTACCGACAGGAATCTTCCAGATAAAGCGATTGATATTTTAGATGAAGCCTGCGCTTCAATTAAGCTTCACAGTACCAGGGATTATTCCGGGGAGATGGGCGATCCGGTGGTCGACGCGGATACGGTGCGCCAGATTATCTCCCATTGGACAAATATTCCGCTGACGAGGCTGAATGCAGCAGAGTCAGGGGATTTGCTGCGGCTGGAAAATTCCCTGCACGAACGGATCGTTGGGCAGAATGCAGCTGTAAAAACGGTGGCACAGGCCGTACGCCGCGCCCGGGCAGGGTTAAAAGATCCCCGCAGGCCGGTGGGTTCTTTTCTGTTCCTGGGACCTACCGGTGTTGGCAAAACAGAACTGGCCAAGGCGCTGGCGGAAAATCTGTTTGGGGATGAAAGAGCCCTGCTGCGGTTTGATATGAGCGAATATATGGAAAAGCACACTGCATCCCGTCTGATCGGGGCGCCGCCCGGCTATGTAGGGTATGAGGAAGGCGGACGGCTGACTTCTGCAGTGAAGCACCGTCCCTATTCCATCATATTATTGGATGAAATCGAAAAAGCCCATCCGGACATTTTTAATCTTCTTCTGCAAATCATGGAAGACGGACGTCTGACGGACGGGCAGGGGGTCACAGTGGATTTCCGCAACTGCGTGATCCTGATGACCAGCAATGCGTGTGCGGAACTGATGAGTGATAAGCACAGCCTTGGTTTTGCGGCGACTGCCGGGGCAGAAGTAGCCAACCAGAAACAGAATGTCTTGCAGGGAATCAGGGATATCTTCCGCCCGGAATTTTTAAACCGGCTGGACGAGATTATTGTATTTGATCCGTTAGGTAAAAAAGAACTGGCGCAGATCGTTGATAAAATGCTGGAAGATTTGCAGCAGCGGCTGCAGGATACCGGCATACAGCTGCGCATTACGTCTGCGGCGAAGGATAAACTGCTGGAAACAGGCATGGATATCCGTTATGGCGCCCGTCCCCTGCGGCGTGCCCTGCAGAAAGAAATAGAAGACAAACTGGCAGATTTATATCTGGAAAGGATGTTTACTGCCGGTGACGAAGTGATGATCGATGTAATTGGCGAGGATTTCAGTTTTACCCGTTTAAAAGAAACACAGGCGGAAGAAAATATGGTGCCTGTGCAGGAGGGAAAGAACTGTGGCTAAAACAAAGGCTAAGGTCAGCTATGTCTGCCAGAATTGCGGCTATGTTACGGCTTCCTGGCTGGGAAAGTGCCCGGAATGCGGGGCCTGGAATTCACTGGCGGAACAGCTGGAAACGAAAACCAGGGAGCAGAGTTTTGTCACATTTATTGAAAGCAGCAAACCCAAAACGATCGGCAGTGTTGCAGCAAAGCCTGTACAACGGATGGAAACCGGCATCCGGGAATTTGACAGGGTGCTGGGAGGCGGAATCGTGCCGGGCAGCCTGATTCTGCTGAGCGGTGATCCCGGTATCGGGAAATCGACGATCCTGCTGGATGTGGCCATGCGTTTCAGCCAGAAAAACATCAAAACACTGTATGTGTCCGGGGAAGAATCGGAGGAACAGACGGCCATGCGTGCCGGACGATTGGGGAGCTGTACAGATTCCCTTCTGATCATGACGGCTTCGGAAATCAGCAGTATTTTACTGCAGGCCGAACATGAAAAGCCGTCCCTGCTTATTGTCGATTCAATCCAGACTATGTATACCGGCGATCTGGAAACTGCGGCAGGCAGTGTGGGGCAGGTGCGGGAATGCACTGCCAGGCTGCTGAAATATGCGAAGTCTGCCGGAACCGCGGTGCTGGTCATCGGGCATATGACAAAGGACGGGAATATCGCAGGCCCCCGTCTGTTGGAGCATATGGTGGATGTGGTCCTGCAGTTTGAGGGGGACCGCAGCTATGCCTTTCGGGTGTTGCGGGCCCTGAAAAACCGGTTTGGTTCTACAGAAGAGTGCGGGATTTTTTCCATGGAGCAGGGAGGACTGGCAGAAGTTGCCAATCCGGCAGGACTTTTTCTGGAAACAAGGGAACAGGAAGTAGCTGGGGCTGTAACCGGCGGGTGTATGGAAGGCAACCGGCCTATCATGATAGAATTCCAGGCGCTGGCTGCCCGCACTCCTTACGGTATGCCGCGCAGGACTGCGGTCGGGTTTGATTATAACCGGGTGAATATGCTGATAGCCGTTCTGGAAAGACGGATGGGGCTGGATTTTGGAACCTATGATGCGTATGTCAATGTAGTTGGCGGCATCCGGGTCAGTGAACCGGCTGCAGATCTGCCTGTCCTGACGGCGCTGTTTTCCAGTTACCGTAACCGTCCTGTGCCCGCCGGCATGCTGATCTTCGGGGAAATCGGCCTTACCGGGGAGGTGCGCCGCGTCCCGGCCATGGAGCGCCGGATATTGGATGCGGCAAAATTGGGGTTCCATCGGTTTGTCATACCTTTTGCCAAGCTGCGGCTGCCGGAAGATTTCAGGGGGGAAATTATTAAGGTTAAAACTGTTGAGGAAGCGGTTCATGTTATTTTTAAGTAAATGAGGATGCGTTTCTTAAAATACAGAATATTTTGCTACAATCATTAATTTATTTTGCAATATATAAATCATAACAGGCAGAATTTTTTCTGGTATATAAGAGAAAATTCCAACACAATTGAAAAAAATGTGAGAGACAGGAAAAATATGTTGACAGTATGTGTATGCTGATATATAATAAAAAATTTTGACGGACAAAAAAAATCATGCTATAATATATCTGTATTCAATATGCTTTTGTTTGCTAAAGTTGTTAAACTCTGGTGCAGGTATTCTATAGCGGAGGTGTTCCATGTTTGCGGTTGGTGACAAGGTCGTATATCCGATGCACGGCGCAGCGCTGGTGGAAGATATCGAAGAGCGGATATATGAAGAAAAGCCAACGAAATATCTTGTGCTTTCCATGCTGATCGGCAGTATGAAAGTGCGTATACCGCTTTGTAATCTGGAAAAAGTGGGGCTGCGTCCTATTATTCCCAAAACCAAGATGAAAGAAATTAAAAAAGTGCTGGAAACAGAAGTTTCCAACAATTATAAAAGCATAACATGGAACCGCCGTTTTACCATCTATATTGATAAAATGAAAAGCGGCGATGTGCTGGATTTGGCTGAAGTAATCAGTATCCTGGAACGGCAGGACCGGCAAAAGAAGCTTTCTACAGGTGAGCGGCGGCTGTTGGGGAATGCCCGCCAGATTCTGGCCAGCGAGCTCATGATTGTAAAAAACAGCGACATTGAATCAGCTGAGAAATGGATTGACGAGGCCTTAAATATTGCCTGATTGTTAAATGCGCACTATACTTGTTTAATTAAAAACTGTTTTGTAAAATGCCGGAATGAATATTCTGGTATTTTTTTGTGAAAAATTGCTCTTTGCTCTGTTATAAATCGGGAATATGTAGTAAAATATTAAAATAAGTATGATGGGTTAATAGTATCTTTTTCATGCTTATGAATTTTAAGGAAAGGAGGGATACTATGTTACGAAGGATACTCACGATTGTTATAGCTGTGATATTAACTGTAACCGGACTTATTCTGATGGAGCAGCTGCTTCCTCATATTTCATTCCTGATCGGCTATAACGTTAATTCAAAAGGGTTATTGGGTTATTCGTACATTCACTGGCTGTTTGCCATTCTGAGCGTTATGTTTTTCAGCTGGGTAGGCTGGGTCATAACGCCGTTTATCATCAAGTACCTGCTGAAATATTCAGAACTGGTTGCTTCGGTTCTGGCAAAGGCGCCGTCGGCTGATATTATCGTGTCACTGATAGGCGTCCTTGTAGGCCTGATTCTGGCCAACCTGATCGGCGCGCCCTTTTCCAGGCTGCCGATTGTCGGCTCTTATATTCCCATTATCCTGAGCATTGTTCTTGCCCTTACCGGCGCAAAAGTTGCACTGCATAAGAGCAAGGATATTCTGGGTCTGTTCTACCGTTCCCGCTCGTCCGGGAATTTTGCTGACAAAAATGAGGAAAGCGGAGAAGAGGTTATTCCGGAAGAAGCGGTCGTTGATACTGCCTCTATGCCCGGTGAACTGGCGGCGGTAAATAAACTGCTGGATACCAGTGTGATAATCGACGGACGCATAGCGGATATCTTAAAAACAGGGTTTCTGGAAGGAAATCTGGTGGTTCCGCATTTTGTCCTGGACGAGCTGCAGCGTCTTTCTGATTCATCGGATAATCTGAAACGGGCCAAGGGCCGCCGCGGGCTGGACCTGATCCAGGAGCTGCAGGACACATTCCATCATGTAGTAATCGTAAAAGATATAGAGTATGACATGATTCAGGATGTGGACAGCAAGCTGATTGCGCTGGCGAAGGATACCGGATCGATTATCGTTACGAATGATTTTAATCTGAACAAGGTTGCCTCCATCCAGGGGATCCGGGTACTGAATATCAACGATCTTGCCAATGCCATGAAGCCGGTTGTCATTCCGGGGGAAGAGATGACGGCATATCTGCTGCGCGAAGGAAAGGAAAGCGGACAGGCCATCGCCTACCTGCAGGACGGAACGATGATCGTAGTGGAAGGCGGGCGCAAATACATAGGCAACAAGATCAAGGTGGCAGTAACCTCTGTGCTGCAGACTTCTGCCGGACGCATGATTTTTGCCAAGGTTGCCAGAAATCAGGCATAACGCTTACTGCAGGCGACATGGAGGAAGAAATGAATGAATCCTTAACGGTAATTGTACCGGCGGCAGGTGTCGGGAAACGGCTGGGCCTGGGAAAGAATAAAGCCTTTGCCTGTATTGGCGGGATGCCGCTTTTGATATTGTGTATGAAGATGCTGGCAGAGACCGGAATCGTGTGCAAAGCCATAGTGGTTGTCGGGGCTGCTGAAATTGCAGAAACAGAGGCAATGCTTGAAAAATACCAGCCAGAATATTTTTCTACAATGCCATGGAAGATTACTGCCGGAGGAAAAGAAAGGCAGGATTCTGTTGCCAACGGTCTGGCCCTGGTTACAGAAAAAGAAGGCTTTGTGGCAGTACATGACGGCGCCCGGCCTTTTGCGGGAAAAGATGTATTTCTTCGAACCTTTGCCAGGGCAAAGGAATGCGGAGCGGCCATTGCTGCAGTACCTCTTAAAGATACGGTCAAGATAAAGGATGGAGCCGGTTTTGTGGTTTCAACGCCAGACAGAAACACGTTGTGCGCAGTACAGACACCGCAGATTTTTGAGGTTTCGGTTCTGCGGAAGGCCTATCGCTTTTTGCAGGAGCATCCTTTTGCTGTTACGGATGACGCGTCCCTGGCAGAAGCTGCCGGAAGCCCGGTGGCTGTTGCGGAAGGTTCTTATGAGAATATAAAGGTGACGACTCCGGATGATCTGCTGTTAGCTGAAAAAATATTGGAAAAACACAGACTGGCAGAAGCAGAAGGATGAGGTCAAAATATATTAATAGACAGGGAGCTTATTCATGACGGAATTTCGTGTTGGAACCGGTTTTGATGTGCATGCGCTGGTAGAGGACCGGCCCTTGATCCTGGCCGGTGTGCGGATACCCTTTGAAAGGGGGCTGCTGGGACACAGCGATGCGGATGTTGCCTTGCATGCATTGATGGATGCGTTATTGGGGGCGGCGGCTTTAGGTGATATCGGCAGGCATTTTCCGGATACCGATGAACGCTACAAAGGCGCAGACAGCCGGCGCTTATTGTCTGCTGTGGTTGTGATGCTGCATGAAAGAGGCTGGGCGGTTAATAATGTGGATGTTACCATCATTGCCCAGCGGCCAAAGCTTGCCTCTTATATTCCGCAGATGCGGCAGCTGGTGGCTCAGGATCTTGGTATTGCGGCAGAGGCTGTAAACATTAAAGCTACGACTACCGAAAAACTGGGTTTTACCGGACGCGGTGAAGGCATTGCGGCAGAAGCCATAGCCAGCCTTGTTAAAAGCTGATAGCAGTAATAGTATTATATATAATTAATTATAATTTCAAAAAATGTTGGAGGGATTTTAATGTCACAGGAAATTCGTGTACGTTTTGCGCCAAGCCCGACAGGACCGTTCCATATCGGTGGTGCGCGCAGCGCTTTATTTAACTGGCTGCTGGCAAGGAAGCTGGGCGGAAAGATGGTGCTGCGTATTGAAGATACGGATCGCAAACGTTCTACGCCTGAATCGGAGGAAAATATCAAAAATGCCTTACAGTGGCTGGGGCTGGACTGGGACGAAGGCGTTGACGTAGGAGGCCCCTATGGTCCGTACCGCCAGATGGAACGGCTGGATATTTACAAGAAGTATACAGACCAGCTGCTGGCAGAAGGCAAGGCTTATTATTGTTACTGTACGCCGGAAGAACTGGAAGAAGAAAGACAGGGGCTGCTAAAGGCGGGAAAGATGCCCCGCTATATGGGAAAATGCAGACACCTGACACAGGAGCAGATTGCGCAATATGAAGCGGAAGGGCGCAAGCCGTCTGTCCGTTTGCGGGTTCCGCCCGATGAGAAAATTATTGTGCACGACCTGGTTCGCGGTGATGTGGAGTTTGATTCCAACGGTATCGGGGATTTTGTAATTGTTAAGTCTGACGGTATTCCTACCTATAATTATGCGGTTGTCATTGATGACAGCCTGATGCATGTGACCCACGTCATTCGGGCAGAAGAGCATTTATCCAATACGCCCCGGCAGCTGCTGGTTTATGATGCCTTGAATTTTGAAAAACCGGTATTTGGCCATATTTCCCTGATTTTGGGGACGGACCATACCAAAATGAGTAAACGCCACGGGGCAACCTCCCTGGATGCGTACCGCCAGAAAGGCTATATCCCTGCAGGTCTTAACAATTTCCTGGCGTTGTTAGGCTGGGCGCCTGCCGGGGAAAAGGAAATTTTCACCATGGAAGAAGCAATCCAGGAGTTTTCGCTGGACCGCGTTGCCAAGAATCCGGCAGTATTTGATTTCAAAAAGCTGGACTGGATCAATGGACAGCATATCCGTAAAATGACAGCCGAAGCGTTTTGGGAACTGGCAGTGCCTTTTATGAAAGAAGCCGGATACATGACAGGCGCTGAAGAGGGAGCGCAGCTGGAATGGCTGAAAAAAGTTGTGGCTACGGCCCAGACACAGGTTGATTACGGCGCGCAGATCCCGGAAAAGGTGGCAATGTATTTCAGCGATGATTTTGAATTTGAAAATGAAGAGGCTGCTGCAGTCTTGAAAGAGGAAACGGCGCCTATGGTCATGAAAGCATTGCTGGAAGAATTGAAGGCGCTGCCTGAAGTGAACCGGGATACGGTCAAGGCGACATTCAAGAAGGTGCAAAAGGCGAATAAGCTGAAAGGGCAGCAGGTTTATATGCCGATCCGGGTAACACTGACCGGTAATCAGCACGGTCCGGATCTGGCGGAGATGATTCCGCTGTTTGGTCTGGAGCGTACGGAAAAACGTATTTTAAGAAGTCTGGAAAAAGCCGGAATTTCTTTATAACATTAGTAATGACTGATTTTAATATGAATATGCGCAGGCTGTGTTGGCAGGACATGGCAGGCAAAAGGAGGGGTTTATCATGACAGTCAGGGTTTATAATACCATGACACGCAGAAAAGAAGAATTTATTCCTATGGTTCCGGGGAAAGCAAGCATTTATGTCTGCGGCGTAACGCCGTACAATCATCCGCATATAGGCAACGCGCGTCCGTTTGTGACCTGGGATGTTATCCACCGTTTTCTGGAACACGAAGGGTATGATGTAACGCATGTCCAAAACTTTACGGATGTCGATGATAAAATCATCAACACTGCGAATGAAGAAGGCGTACAGTGGAGCGATATCTGCGGACGGTACATTGAATCGTATTTTGAAGTAATGGATAAGCTGAATGTGCGCCGCGTACAGGTTTATCCCCGTGTGTCCCAGCATATGCCGGATATCATCAATACCGTACAGGCGCTGATTGACAACGGGTATGCGTATGTTGTTGACGGCGACGTATATTACAGTGTGGAAAAATTTAAGAGATACGGCTGCCTGTCGGGTCGCGACCTGAATGATATGCTGGCCGGCGCGCGGGTCGAAGTTGATGACCGCAAAAGGAACCCGATGGATTTTGCGCTGTGGAAGGCAGCCAAACCGGGCGAGCCTGCCTGGGATTCCCCCTGGGGCAAAGGCCGTCCCGGATGGCATATTGAATGCTCAACAATGAGCATGAAGTATCTGGGATCTTCCTTTGATTTTCATGGCGGCGGCAGCGATCTGATCTTCCCGCATCATGAAAATGAGATTGCCCAGTCGGAAGGCGCTACCGGGGTACATCCCTTTGTACATTACTGGCTGCATAACGGGTTTATTACCGTCAATGAAGAAAAAATGTCAAAATCCCTGGGTAATTTCTTTACCGTCAAAGATATTCTGGCCCATTTTGCGCCGGAAACACTGCGTTTCTTTATTGTTTCCACACATTACCGCAGCCCGCTGGATTTCAGTGACGCAAGACTGAAGGAAGCGGAGTCGAGCCTGCAGCGTCTGCGTACGGCGAAAGAAAATCTGGCTGCTTTGCGCAGGATCATCAGCGGAGGACCTGATGCGGAAAGCCTGGAGCTGCGTAAAAAGATGGAGCAGCTGCGTAATGATTTTATGGAAGCAATGCGTGACGATTTCAATACGGCGCTGGCTATCAGCCACATGTTCGCGCTGGCGAAAGAAATTAACGTATATAAAGCCCGTGTTGATTCCGGTACGGTTATCCCGGACGGCAAATTAGTAGATATGATGGTCAAAGCATTTGCTGAATTCTGCTCGATCATCGGTGTGCTGGAAGGCGATGCTGATGCGTCTGCAGCAGGCGGGAGCGCCGGTCTTGAGGAAGAACTGATGCAGCTCTTGCTGGATTTGCGGCAGGATGCCCGTAAGGCCAAAAATTTTGCACAGGCAGACGCAATCCGCAACAAATTAGGAGAAATGGGTATTGTTATTGAAGATACGCCGCAGGGCGCCCGGTGGAAAAAGCAGTGAAATTTATCCGTTTTCAGCAGTTAAAAGAACAGGCGCTGGCTGTTTGTCAGGAAGAAGGCAGGCAGCTGCCTGAACCTGATCAGATGAATCCGATTGTGCTGGCGCTGATCGGGGACAGTGTTTTTACCTTTTATGTCCGTATGCGTTTACTGCCTGTTTCCAGTCATGTCCAGGTCATCCATTCCATTGCGGCGAAAATGGTTTCGGCGGTTATGCAGGCAAAGGCCATGCATGCGCTGGAAAAAGACCTGTCTGACGAGGAAAGCGCCATTGTGCACCGTGGCCGTAATGCAAAATCCATGGTGCCTAAAAGTGCCAGCGTCAGTGAATATCGCGCTGCCACCGCCTTTGAGGCTTTGTGCGGCTGGCTTTTGCTGACAGACCGGGAAAGGCGGCTGGAAGAGATCATTGAGCAGTCTTTTCAGGTGATTTCCCGGGAAATGCAGGACGATAAAAAAAGGTAATGGAAACCTGGATATTCATTTTATAAAGACATATTTCTTATGTTTTAAACCGGTATTGCCGGACAAGAAGGTTGGGAGGAGTGGAATTGTTATGAAAGTTGTATTGGTTAGACATACTCCGGATCCGGACAAATCGGTGGCGTTAAGCGCCCGGTTATGCTATTCGCCGGTGGGGGTTACAGAGCTGCAGGAAAAGATGAGTGATGAAGATGCTGCCAGGCTGGTTCGCATGCTGGTCCGCATGGGACATTTTTCCCCTATTGAGCACGTAACATTTACGTTTGCCATTGAAGGTGTTTCCCGCGTACTGACACATCAGCTGGTGCGGCACAGGATTGCTTCCTATTCCCAGCAGTCCCAGCGTTATGTAAAGGCGCATAATTTTGAAACGATTATGCCGCCTGCAATTGCGGCTGTCCCGGAAGCCAAAGCAAAATTTGAAGCCTGCATGCAGAACCTGCAGGATTTGTACAATGACCTGACGGACAATTACAATATTGCCAACGAAGATGCCCGGTATGTGTTGCCGAATGCAGCCGAAACGAAGATTGTCTGCACGTTCAATGCCCGGTCGCTTTATAATTTCTTCAGCCTGCGCTGCTGCAACCGTGCCCAGTGGGAGATCCGGGAGCTGGCCTGGAAGATGCTGGTGGAATGCCGTAAAGTAGCGCCTGTACTGTTTGAAAAAGCGGGACCTGACTGCGTAGCAAAAGGGACCTGCAAGGAAGGCAAAATGAGCTGCGGGATTCTGCCGAAGGTGAAAGCGTATCAGGCTGAAGGCAAAGATGTAGCAGAACTGTTTCTGCCGAAAAAGAAAGAGTAAGATGTGAAAAACGCCAGCTATTTACGTTGCAACAGCCTTTTTATTTAAGAGGTAATTTTATGACAGAAGAGATTATTGCCGGGCGCAATGCAGTGTTTGAAGCGTTGGCGAGCAGGCGCCCGGTCAATAAAATTTACATTAAAACAGGCACGCAGGGCGGCAGCCTGGAACGTCTGATTGCGGCTGCCAGGGACGCGGCAGTTCCGATTGAATACGTTCAGGGCGAAAAGCTGGACAAGCTTGCCGCAGGTGTCCGCCATCAGGGCGTTGCGGCACTGGCGGCCCCGATCGCCTTTCATTCTCTGGAAGAGGTATTGGAACAGGCCTATGCAAAAACCGGGCGGCCTTTTTTGCTTTTGCTGGATGAGCTGCAGGATCCCCAGAATGTCGGCGCCCTGATACGCAGTGCGGATGCGGCAGGGGTGCACGGCGTTCTTCTGCCGAAACGGAGAAGCTGTCCGCTGAACATGGCGGTTGCCAAGGTTTCCGCCGGGGCGGTGAATTATGTTCCGGTAGTGCAGATCGGTAATATAACACAGACCCTGCAGGCTTTGAAAAAGCAGGGCTTTTGGGCAGTCGGCGCGGATATGGACGGAGAATGCCAGTATTTTGAGGCAGATTTTGACAGGCCGGTTGTGCTGGTCATCGGCGCAGAAGGAAAAGGCCTGGGACGGCTGGTGAAGGAGAGCTGTGACCTGCTGGTCCGCATACCGATGCAGGGCGGCGTCAATTCCCTAAATGCTTCGGCCGCCGGCGCGATCCTGATGTACGAGGTCGTACGGCAGCGGCTGCAGGGGCATATTAAATGAAAGAATATTATCTGGTTGACGGATACAATGTCATCAACAATTGGCAGGAGTTTATCGGTATCAGGGAAAAGGATCTGGAACACGCGCGGGAGATCCTGACGGGAAAGGTTGCGGAGTTCTCAGCGTTTCACGGATATAAGGCGACAGTGGTCTTTGACGCGATGGAAGTCAGGGGCCCGGAAACCACGGAAACCGTCAGCGGCTGTACTGTCGTTTATACTGCGGAGCATGAGACGGCAGACAGCTGGATTGAAAGAGAGACCTACCAGGCGGTGAAAAAGCATATTAAAGTTTTCGTGGTGACCAGTGATAAGGCCGAACAGGACAGCGTATTAGGGTCAGGCGCTTACCGGATTTCTGCCCGGGAATTCAGGGAAATGTATTACAGGACCAAAAAACAGATAGAAGAAAAAGTCGCAAAGCTTCCGGGGACCCTGGGGCGGCATGAGTTAGGCGGGCGCATTGACGATACGGTAGCTACCCATCTGGAACAGCTGCGGCGCAAATGAGGTGTTCTGAACCCTGTTTGACCGCGGCAGCTATGAAGGTATAAAATGTGTGTTATGTTTGACGCTGGCACAGTCTGTCGTGTATAATTAAGTAACCCTTAAATCATAACTGTGCTGCAGAAGTGTTTCTGCAGGCAGATGATCGCGAAAGGTGGAACATTGATGAGAGAGGGAGTCAGCGATCCCTATGCCAGATTTGCCGAAATGTCGGACGAAGAAATCGTCGAAGAGGCAAATTCTGCAGACAGCGTATTAGCGCAGGAATATCTGCTGCATAAATACCGTAATTTTGTCCGTGGCAAAGCGAAAAGCTATTTCCTGATCGGCGCGGAACGGGAAGATATCATCCAGGAAGGCATGATAGGTTTATATAAGGCAATCCGGGATTTTCGGAACGATAAACAGACTTCCTTCCGTTCTTTTGCGGAATTATGCGTGACAAGACAGATTATTACGGCCATAAAAACGGCAACCAGGCAAAAGCATATTCCGTTAAATTCCTATGTGTCGCTTAATAAGCCGATTTATGAGAAGGATTCCGACAGGACGCTGCTGGATGTAATCTCCAGCGGTACGCGGGTTGTGAATCCGGAAGAGATGATCGTACGGCGTGAGGAATTTATAGAAATCAAAAATAAAATGAATACGATTCTCAGCGATCTGGAGTGGGAAGTCTTTATGAACTATCTGGACGGAAAATCGTATCAGGAAACAGCCAAAGAACTGCACCGGCATATCAAATCCATAGATAATGCGCTGCAGCGGGTAAAAAGGAAGGTTGAAAAATATAAGGAAACCCACGAAGAGGATTCTGACATTCAAACGGTCTGCTCCTGTATCCTTTCGATAGAATCCCGGAAGCAGGAGCGTAAAAAGCATCCTTCCGCATAGTGAAACTGATAAAAGTGAAACACATTGCAATGTGTTGTAAAGTAATATTATAAAATATGAAAACTTTAGAGGATTTTATCTGAAGACAGCGAATAACTAATATTATGAAAATGTGCAATTTGTTCCGGCATTTCAAAATATTGATCTGTTAACAGATTGAGGAGGTAATGAAAATGAACCAGACAGAAGAATTTATCAAAATTGTAGAAGCAGCGAAGGAAACAAAAGGCGTAATCTTTGTAACCGGAAAACCGGGCAGCGGCAAAAGTAAAGTGCTGCGTGAAGCTGCGGAAGACAAAAAATGGGATTATGTTGACTGCCGTATGCTGATCAGCGAAGAATTCCTTGCTGTTCCGAAAGAAGAACGTAATGCCAAGGCGCCTGCCATGATGGCAGAATCCCTTGCCAGCTATAATTCCGATGTTATCTTATTAGATCGTTTACAGACTTTATTTGTGCCGGTATTTAATTTGGACGTAGCGTCCCTGCTGAAAGAATTAGGACAGCAGTTTGTGCTGGTAGCGGCCTGGCCCGGCTACATTAAAGACGGCATGCTGTGCTATGACAAATTTGACGGAACGGAATCAATCCGGATTCCGGAAGATGGATTTACCATCTGGAATGTTGACTGAGTCTGGGGAAATGTATGATTAATGTGAAAGGTACGCTGGCTGTTCTGACGGGCGGCGGAGACTGTCCTGGCCTGAATGCGGTGCTGAATGCGGTAGTTAAGGCGGCGTTGGGGCATGGATATCAGATTTATGGCATTGAAAACGGATTTAACGGATTGATCAGGGACCGGATGAAACTCCTGACCTATGCCGATGTATCCGGCATTTTGCCCCGGGGCGGAACCGTGCTGGGGACAACCAACCGGGATAATCCGTTCAAATTTGCGCATGTCGCCAAAGACGGTTCTGTTACATATACGGATGAAAGCGAAACCATCTTAAAGAATCTGACCAAGCGTGGGATTGAAACGCTGATTGTGATCGGCGGCGACGGCAGCCTGGCCATAGGCGCCCAGTTGGCAAGAGATTGCGGCGTCAAGGTGATTGGGGTCCCCAAAACGATTGATAACGATTTGCCCTGTACAGAAAGAACATTCGGTTTCGATACCGCGATGGCTATGGCTACGGAGGCAGTTGACAGGCTGCACACCACCGCGGAATCACATCACCGGATCATGATCCTTGAGGTTATGGGGCGTTATGCGGGCTGGATCGCCTTGCATTCCGGTGTGGCCGGCGGCGCGGATGTTATCCTGATTCCTGAAATTCCGTATCACCTGGATAAGGTAGCGAAGAAGATTTATAAACGCCAGCAGGAAGGCAAGATGTTCAGTATCATTGTTGTCGCCGAAGGCGCAAAGCCGGAAGGCGGCGAGATGACAGTTGCCCGGATCGTAAAAGACAGCTTCGAGCCTATCCGTCTTGGCGGTGTAGGCAATAAGCTGGCGCTGGAATTGGAAGAGCTGACCGGTATTGAAGCCCGTTGTACCGTTTTGGGATATCTGCAGAGAGGCGGTTCCCCTACCGCATTCGACCGGGTATTGTGTACCCGGTACGGTGTTGCGGCGATTGAAGCCTGCATCGAGGGTAACTATAATGTTATGGTTTCCCTGAAAAATGACTCCATTGTTCAGGTGCCGCTGCAGGAGGCAGGCTCCGAACCCAGGTCCGTATCACCGGATAATGAAATTGTAAAAGCCGCCAGGGATATCGGTATCTGCTTTGGTGATGAAGAGTAACAGTTTTTCTCCGGGGCGCATCCTGGGTCATCGGGATGCGCCCTGTTTTATCTGATAACGGATACTGTTTTGACAAAAGTGCAAAAAGATTTACAAAAAACAGTTGACAAACTACCTCGTTTCATGTATCATACTTATTGTCACTGAAAGCATGCTGACATAGCTCAACTGGCAGAGCAACGGTTTTGTAAACCGTAGGTTGTAGGTTCGATTCCTATTGTCAGCTCCAGAAGATTTCTATGGAGGGGTTCCCGAGTGGCTAAAGGGAGCAGACTGTAAATCTGCCGCGTTTCGCTTCGTTGGTTCGAATCCAACCCCCTCCACCATTTTATCGCGGGGTGGAGCAGTTGGTAGCTCGTCGGGCTCATAACCCGAAGGTCGCTGGTTCAAATCCGGCCCCCGCAACCATATTAGCAATGATGCTGATGTAGCTCAGATGGTAGAGCGCATCCTTGGTAAGGATGAGGTCACCAGTTCAATCCTGGTCATCAGCTCCATTTATGATTATGGCGGCATAGCTCAGTTGGCTAGAGCAAGCGGTTCATACCCGCTGTGTCCGCGGTTCAAATCCGTGTGCCGCCACCATATGAAACTAAAACTCATGCAGGCAATCTGAATTCTTGCATGAGTTTTTGATTTTCACATTTTTAAATTCTGTAAATTTATTGACAGAAACTGCTAACTGTGTTATTATCATTCAGTGACGATTCAGTTGCTGTATTTTAGAGTTCGAAAGAGGTGGCAAGCATGCGTACGTTGATTACTTTAGCCTGCACGGAATGCAAGCAGAGAAACTATCAGACCAATAAAAATAAGAAGAACGATCCTGATCGTATCGAAATTAAAAAATATTGCAAATTCTGCAAAAAGCATACCGCTCATAAAGAGACGAAATAATTTGCAATTCAGAAGTGCTCATATAGCAAGGATGTGGAAACAATGACCGTTCCGGAGACTGCTTCGACAAACGAAACAAGTACGGTGGGGAAGATTACCGGATTCATCAGTGAATCCAAGGAAGAATTGAAAAAAGTCACCTGGCCGACGCGGCAGGAGCTGTTTTTAAATACTATTGTCGTTTTGATTGCAGTAGTATTGGTAGCAGTCTGCATCTGGATCGCGGATTCAATTTTTTCTGTGCTGATCAGAGCCATCTTACGGTAAGAGGGATAAGGAGGAAGGGAGCCTGCTCCCGCTGAAAACATGGACGAAACTAAAAATGCTGAAACATTGGAAAAAGGCAAACGGCATTGGTATGTCATCCATACTTATTCCGGTTATGAGAATAAGGTCAGTACAAATCTGGAACGCAAGGTTGATTCTCTGGGCCTGAGTGATAAGATTTTTCATATCATGATTCCCATGGAGAATGAAGTTGTTGCCGATGAACACGGCAACAAGCGTGTCGTTGTCCGCAAGGTTTTCCCCGGTTATGTACTGGTGGAGATGATCATTGACGACCGTACCTGGTATGTTGTCCGGAATACGCCCGGTGTAACCGGGTTCGTAGGTCCGGACAATAAACAGCCTGTACCGTTGTCAGACGAAGAGGTCAGACGGATCCTGGCTGCCAGTGTAAACGGGCAGGGGGTTCAGGAAGAGGATGAAAGTACAGTTCAGCCTAAGCCGAGGCCTCAGATTAATTTGCAATTACAGCAGAGAGTCCGCCTGAAAACCGGTCCCTTTGCCAACTTTGAAGGCGTTGTTTCGGCAATCGACAGAGAACGCGGCAAGTTAAAGGTGCTGGTGGATATGTTTGGGCGTGAAACCCCTGTTGATATTGATTATACCCAAGTAGAAGAAATTGAATGATAAGGAGGTGTAATAAACATGGCAAAGAAAGTTGCTAAGGTTGTAAAGTTACAGGTTCCTGGCGGTAAAGCTACTCCGGCACCTCCGGTTGGTCCTGCACTGGGCCAGGCTGGCGTTAACATTATGGCTTTCGTAAAGGACTTCAATGCCCGGACTGCTCAGCAGGTTGGCCTGATTATCCCTGTTGAAATCACCGTATTTGAAGACCGTTCCTTTACCTTCATCACAAAGACCCCGCCTGCTGCGGTGCTGCTGAAAAAGGCTGCCGGCCTGGAAAAGGCGTCCGGTGAGCCGAACAAGAAAAAAGTAGCGACACTGCCCCGCGCCAAGGCCCGCGAAATTGCGGAAAGCAAGATGGCAGACCTGAACGCAGCTGATGTGGAAGCAGCTACCCGTATGATCGAAGGTACTGCCCGGAGCATGGGTATCGTTATCACTGACTGAGGTCAGTACAGTAAGTGGGAGGCGTAAGCCGGTATTACCACAAGGAGGATTTAATAATGGCAAAAAAGTTTGGCAAAAAGTATGTTGATGTTTTAAAGCTGATTGATGAGAACAAACTCTATTCTCCGAAGGAAGCGGTAGAGTTAGTAAAGAAGACCGCAATCACCAAATTTGACAGCTCTGTTGAAGCAGCTTTCCGTCTGGGTATCAACCCCAAATATGCTGACCAGCAGGTTCGCGGCGCTATGGTACTGCCCCACGGAACCGGTAAATCCAAAAAGGTTCTGGTATTCGCCGAAGGCGCCAAGGCTGAAGAAGCAAGGGCTGCCGGTGCTGATTATGTCGGCGCGGACGATATGGTTGCCAAAATTCAGGGTGGCTGGTTTGATTTTGAAGTAGCCGTAGCGACCCCGAACATGATGGGTAAGGTTGGCCGTCTTGGTAAACTGTTAGGCCCGAAAGGCTTAATGCCCAACCCGAAGGTTGGTACGGTAACCATGGACGTGACCAAGGCAATTAACGAGATCAAAGCCGGTAAAGTTGAATATCGTGCTGATAAAGCCGGTAACGTACAGGCAATGATCGGTAAATCTTCCTTCTCGGAAGAAGCGCTCCTGGATAACTATATTGCGTTAGTTACCACGCTGATCAAGGTTAAACCGTCCGGAGCCAAGGGACAGTATATTAAATCTGTTACCTTATCCACTACGATGGGACCTGGCATCAAGATTGACGTGCTGAAAGCTGACAGCGCAAAATAATCCGGGGTAAAATTTTAAATCAGAAGATAATCGGGCCACAGACAGCAGGTGCATAATGCATAAGTGCGTAACGGGCACGCCTGCCGAGGCTGGAGACGTTGAAGATAGATGGTATGCCCTTCACGACCTCCGGCTGTTTCGGCCGAGAGGTCTTTTTGATTTATAAAGTAAGTCAAATTTAAAAGAAGGAGGTGCGACTCATTGAAGACAAAGGCACAAAAAGAAGCCCAGTTAGCTGAGATCAGAAAGGTCTTTGCAGAAGCTAAAAGTGCGGTACTGGTAGATTTCAACGGCCTGACCGTTGCCGAAGATACGGAACTGCGCCGTAAGGTTCGCGAAGCGGGCGCTGATTATACCGTTTTTAAGAACACCCTGATTGCCCTGGCTGCCAAAGAAAACGGCCTGGACGACCTGGTTCCCGTTTTGGAAAAGAATACAGCAATCTGCTCTTCTTCTGAAGATGCGGTAGCTGCCTGCAAAGTAATCTGTGAGTTTGTCAAAACCCACAAAAAGATGCAGTTAAAAGCCGGCGTTGTAGAAGGCAGGGTTGTTTCTGTTGATGAAGTTAAGGCTGTTGCTGAACTGCCGCCGAAGGAAGTGCTGGTTGCCAAAATGCTGGGCAGCCTGAACGCTCCTATTTCCGGTCTGGTTCGTACGCTCAACGGCACCATTGCCAAAGTTGTATATGTATTGGACGCTGTGCGTGAACAGAAAGAAAAACAGTCCGCTTAACATGCGGCTGGCATTAAATATTAAATTAAATTATTAAAAATAATGGAGGAAATTATAATGAATAAAGATCAGATTATTGAAGCGATTGAGAAAATGTCCGTACTGGAACTGGCTGAACTGGTAAAAGCCCTGGAAGAAAAATTTGGCGTATCCGCTGCTGCTCCGGTAGCTGTTGCTGCTGTTGGCGCTGCTCCGGCTGCTGCTGCTGAAGAAGCAGAACAGACTGAATTCGACGTTATCCTGAAAGAAGCTGGCCAGGGTAAGATCAACGTTATCAAAGCTGTACGCGAAATCACCGGCCTGGGCCTGAAAGAAGCTAAAGCGCTGGTTGACGCTGCTCCGAAAGCTGTTAAAGAAAAGGTTTCCAAAGCTGATGCTGATGAAGCCAAAGCAAAACTGGAAGCTGCCGGCGCAACTGTTGAAATTAAATAATTTTGTAAAGTACAAGGACCCGGTTCTGTTGAGGAACCGGGTTTTTTATATTTTATGTTTTTTATTGACAAGCTATATAAATTTGTGGTATGATAATTTACCACAAATTGGTTTTTTGTGATTAAGACCAAAATGCAGGCTTGTCTACAACGGCCAGACAGTGCAGTGGTTCACGTCGGCCGCCATATCGTAGGGATGAAGTACGTTCGTCTGGTTAAATAACAGGGTAATCTTGCGGTAAGAGCCTTGTTTTTTTTGGCCATGAAAAACGTACTTGGTTTTGTGTTGCCTGACATCATATGACAAGGAGTGAAGACCTACATGTTTAAACCGGTTCAAACAGGTGACAGAACCCGGTATAGCTTTGGCAAAATCAAAGAAGTTCTGCCCATGCCTCATTTGATTGACTTGCAGAGAAAATCATATGACTGGTTTATGAGCGACGGCCTGAATGAGATTTTCCATGATATTTCTCCGATTAAGGATTTTAACGGAAATCTGGAATTGTCGTTTCAGAGCTTTGATATTGGTGAGCCGAAATATACCATTGAAGAATGCAAGGAAAGAGATGCATCTTATTCTGCTCCGTTGAATGTTAATGTTCACCTTTTGTATAAAGATACGGGTGAAATTAAAGAATCCCGTGTATTTATGGGGGATTTTCCGCTCATGACTTCAACCGGGACCTTTGTTATCAATGGCGCAGAACGTGTTATTGTCAGCCAGCTGGTGCGTTCTCCCGGTGTTTATTATGATAAAATTATGGATCCCAGCGCTATCTATCTGTACGGTACGACAATCATACCGAACCGCGGCGCCTGGATTGAATTTGAGACAGATCTGAATCATGTGATTTATGCCCGTGTGGACCGTACCCGTAAAGTTCCTGCAACAGTATTGCTGCGTGCTATGGGGCTCGAATCAAATGAAGAAATTCTGGAATTCTTTGGTGATACGCAAATTGAAAACCGTACGGAAGAAGGGACGGAAATTATTGAAGCGTTAAAGGCGACGCTGGAGAAAGACAGTACTGCGAATTGCGAAGAAGCGATGATTGAGCTGTATAAGAAGCTGCGTCCCGGCGAGCCTCCTGCTTTTGAAAATGCCAAACAGCTGATTGAACAGACCTTCTTTGACGCGAAACGGTACGATCTGGCATATGTTGGCCGGTATAAACTGAACAAGAAGTTAGGCTGGCGGAACCGTCTGCAGGATTGCACCCTGGCAGAACCGCTGGTTGACAAGGAGACCGGTGAAATTGTTTTGCCGGAAGGCACCCTGATGAATGCCGAAGCTTTGGATAAGGTGGAAGCAAGCGGCGTTTACAGAGAATACGGTGTTTATCAGCTGAAAATCCGGGAATTGAGCGGAAAAGTATTACGCGTTGTCTTTACAGCCGGTATTGACGAAAAGTTGCGGACCATTACCAAAGAAGATATTCTGGCTTCTTTCGGGTATCTGCTGAATGTTATGGACGGACACGGGGAAAAGGATGACATTGATCATCTGGGCAACCGTCGTGTCCGCTGCGTCGGCGAATTGCTGCAAAACCAGTTCCGTATCGGTCTGGCCCGTATGGAGCGCGTTGTAAAAGAGCGTATGACAATTCAGGATGTGGATGTTGTTACACCGCAGGCGCTGATCAATATCCGCCCGGTTGTCGCAGCCATCAAAGAGTTCTTCGGCAGCAGCCAGCTGTCCCAGTTCATGGACCAGAACAACCCGCTGGCAGAACTGACGCATAAGCGCCGTCTGTCTGCACTGGGACCCGGCGGCTTGTCCAGAGAGCGTGCCGGTTACGAAGTCCGCGACGTTCATAACTCTCACTATGGCCGTATGTGTCCCATTGAGACCCCTGAAGGTCCTAATATCGGTCTGATCGGTTCTCTTTCGACCTTTGCGGTCATCAATCAGTTCGGTTTTATTGAAACGCCGTATCGTAAGGTAGATAAAGAACATAAACGTGTTACCAATGATATTGAATATCTGACTGCGGATGAAGAAGATAAGTTCATTGTTGCCCAGGCCAACGAACCGTTGGATGACGAAGGCTATTTCCTGGGCGAGCGCGTCACGGCCCGCCGGAAGAACGATGTTTTGAGCATCCGTCCGGAACGTGCGGATTACATGGACGTATCGCCTAAACAGGTTGTTTCTATCGCGACTGCGCTGATTCCGTTCCTGGAGCACGATGACGCCAACCGTGCGCTGATGGGCGCTAACATGCAGCGTCAGGCGGTGCCGCTGCTGACCCCGCAGGCTCCGGTTGTCGGTACCGGTATGGAATATAAGGTGGCGACCGACTCCGGCAACTGCATACTGGCCAGACACGCAGGGGAAGTGATCCGGGTAACCGGGGACCAGATTCAGGTTCGGACCGAAAACGGCGATATTGACGAATACGAAGTACTGAAGTTTAAACGTTCTAACCAGAGCACCTGTGTCAACCAGAAACCAATCGTCTTTAAAGGCGATTATGTAAAGGCGGGGCAGGTACTGGCAGACGGTCCGGCCACTGACCGCGGCGAACTGGCTTTGGGGCATAACGTCATTGTTGCCTATATGCCCTGGGAAGGTTACAACTACGAAGACGCGGTACTGCTTTCTGAAGATCTGGTTAAAGACGATACATATACATCAATTCATATTGAAGAATATAATTGCGACAGCCGTGATACGAAACTGGGACCGGAACAGATTACCCGTGATATTCCCAACGTATCGGATGCTGCGCGTAAGGACCTGGATGAACGCGGTATCATCCGGATTGGCGCGGAAGTACGCCCCGGCGATATTCTTGTCGGTAAGGTTACCCCCAAAGGGGAAACGGAATTATCTGCGGAAGAACGTCTGGTAAGGGCCGTATTTAACGAAAAAGCGCGGGAGGAACGGGACAGTTCCCTGCGTGTGCCCCATGGCGAGACCGGCATTATTGTCAGCGTTAAGGTGTTTACCCGCGAAAACGGCGACGAGCTGCCTCCCGGCGTGAATGAACAGGTTCGTATCCATATTGCCCAGAAGCGCAAGATCCGTGCCGGCGATAAGATGTCCGGCCGTCACGGGAACAAAGGTGTCGTTTCCCGTATTTTGCCCCGTGAAGATATGCCGTTCCTGCCGAATGGCGAACCGGTCCAGATCGTTCTGAACCCGTTGGGCGTACCGTCCCGTATGAACATCGGTCAGATTCTGGAGACCCATTTGGGCTGGGCAGCACTGGCGTTAGGCATGAAAATTCAGCGCAAGGAAAAGGGCCTTTCCGAAAAATTGAAAGCAACCGGCTACGATTTCGCAAAATACGGTATGCCGAAGCTGACGGATATCGGATATGCAGGCAATGAAAAGCTGAGCGCGGTGAAAATGGCTGTTCCGGTATTCGACAGCGCAAATGAAGAAGATTTACAGAATATGGTTGACCTGTCAGGCGTCAGTCCTTCCGGCAAGACCGTCCTGTATGACGGCCGTACCGGTGAACCGTTCGCCAATCCAGTCACCGTAGGCTGTGTATACATGCTGAAATTGCATCATCTGGTTGATGATAAGATCCATGCCCGTTCAACCGGTCCGTATTCTCTGGTTACACAGCAGCCGCTGGGCGGTAAAGCCCAGTTTGGCGGCCAGCGGTTCGGCGAAATGGAAGTCTGGGCGCTGGAAGCATACGGCGCGGCATATACCCTGCAGGAAATCCTGACTGTAAAATCTGATGACGTGGTAGGCCGTGTGAAAACATACGAATCCATCGTCAAAGGTGAAAATATTCCGGAACCGGGTGTTCCCGAATCCTTCAAGGTACTTGTCAAAGAACTGCAGAGTATCGGATTGGATATCCGGGTACTGGACGAAGACGGAGAAGATATTTCCCTGCAGGACGAAGAAGACGAAGCCATTGAAGCTTCTCCGGAAACCCTGGCTGAGCTGCAGCAGGATGCTCCGTCTGTTATGCCGGAAACGCAAAGAGAATCTACTGCCTATAACGAAGACGAACAGTATAACGGTACAGAGCCGGAGGAAGACAGCATTGCTGATCTGGGCAATATGAGCGAGACCAGCCTGGACGATCCGATCGGTTCTGCTGAGGATTTTGACTAAGAAGGGAGCGAAGGATTCTTGTTAGACGTTAACAATTTTAATTCCATGCGCATCGGCCTGGCTTCACCTGACCTGATCCGTTCGTGGTCTTACGGGGAAGTCAAAAAGCCTGAAACTATAAACTACAGAACGTTGAAACCCGAAACAGACGGGCTGTTCTGTGAAAGAATCTTTGGTCCTACTAAAGACTGGGAATGTCATTGCGGCAAGTATAAACGTATCCGCTATAAGGGAATCGTCTGTGATAAATGCGGCGTTGAGGTTACCCGTTCCAAGGTCCGCCGTGACCGGATGGGGCATATTGAGCTGGCGGCGCCGGTATCCCATATCTGGTATTTCAAGGGAATTCCCAGCCGGATGGGCCTGATCCTGGATGTGTCTCCCCGCAGTCTTGAGCGCGTTCTGTACTTTGTGAACTATATTGTTCTGGATCCGGGTGAAACCCAGTTGCAGAAAAAACAGCTTCTGACAGAAGCTGAATATCTCAGCGCCCGGGATAAATACGGCGATGCGTTCCGCGCGGATATGGGCGCGGCGGCTGTAAAAGAATTACTGGAAGAAATTGATATCCCTGCCCTGGTTGCTGAACTGCGTGAGGAGCTGAAAGGGGCGACCGGGCAGAAAAAGGTTCGTATCGTGCGCCGCCTGGAAGTTGCGGAAGCATTTCAGAAATCAGGAAATAAACCGTCTTGGATGATTTTGGATGTGGTTCCGGTCATCCCGCCTGACCTGCGGCCTATGGTGCAGCTGGACGGCGGACGTTTTGCGACTAGCGACCTGAACGATCTGTACCGCCGTGTTATCAACCGCAATAACCGTCTGAAACGGTTGCTGGAGCTGCATGCTCCGGATATTATCGTACGGAACGAGAAGCGCATGCTGCAGGAAGCTGTTGACGCGCTGATTGACAACGGCCGCCGCGGCCGTCCGATTGTAGGGCCCGGAAACCGTCCCCTGAAATCCCTGTCGGATATGCTGAAGGGCAAACAGGGCCGTTTCCGTCAGAACCTGCTGGGTAAACGCGTCGACTATTCCGGCCGTTCCGTTATCGTAGTAGGTCCTGAGATGAAGATGCACCAGTGCGGACTGCCGAAGGAAATGGCACTGGAACTGTTCAAACCGTTTGTCATGAAACGGCTGCAGGATAACGATCCGAATCTCAACATCCGCGCCGCAAAGCGTATGGTTGAACGGGCAACTTCGGAAGTCTGGGATGTACTGGAGGAAGTTATCAAAGAGCATCCGGTTTTGCTGAACCGTGCGCCTACGCTGCACCGTCTGGGTATTCAGGCCTTTGAGCCGGTGCTTACGGAAGGCCGCGCCATCACTCTGCATCCGCTGGTATGTACTGCCTACAACGCTGACTTCGACGGTGACCAGATGGCCGTTCATCTGCCCCTGTCAGTTGAAGCACAGGCGGAAGCGCGCCTGATGATGATGTCTGTCAATAATATCCTGGCGCCGAAGGACGGAAAACCGGTTGCGGTTCCCACACAGGATATGGTGCTGGGCGCCTATTACATGACTATCGAAAAACCTGGCGCAAAGGGTGAAGGCAACCGCTACAGCAGCCTCCATGAAGCGCTGATGGCGTATTATCATAAATATCTTGACCTGCAGGCAAAAATCAAGATTTTGATTCCGAACAAGGATATTGTGGGAGAAACCAGGGAAGAAGGCATGAGCCTGGTTGATACCACAATCGGGAATGCTATATATAATGAAGCTTTACCGAAAGAACTGCGTTTCTTCAGCAAACAGAAAGATGAAGAGACCGGCGAGGAATACTGGCATTTAGGCCAGCTGATCACCAAGAAGGAACTGGGCAAGCTGGTGGCCAAAGCGCATAAACTGTATGGCAATCTGGGAACGGCCAACGTTCTGGATATTGTCAAGAAGATGGGCTATGACAATGCCTGCCAGTCGGGTATTTCCATCGCGGTTTCCGATATCCATGTGCCCCAGGGCAAACAGGAGATTATTCAGGCTTCTGAAAAACTGGTTGACCGGACCGAAGCGATGTACCGCCGCGGTCTGATGACTGACGAAGAACGCTATAAGAAAGTCGTAGACATCTGGAACAAAGCAACGGATGATGTGGCAGACCTGCTGAAGGATGCCAATACTGCGGATAAGTTCAACCCCATCGCTATGATGGCTGATTCCGGCGCCCGCGGCAGTATTGACCAGATCAAACAGCTGGCCGGTATGCGCGGACTGATGGCAGATCCTTCCGGCCGTATCATTGACCGTCCGGTAAAAGCAAACTTCCGGGAAGGCCTGACTATTTTGGAATACTTCATTTCCAGTCATGGCGCACGTAAAGGTCTGGCGGATACAGCATTGCGTACCGCTGACTCCGGTTACCTGACCCGCCGTCTGGTTGACGTTGCCCAGGACGTTATCGTCCGTGAGGATGACTGCGATATCCATACCTGCAACCTGGTGAAAGAGAGAAACCGGTTATGCAAGGCGGAGCTGGGCGCCAGTGCTAAAAAAGTGCGTGCCAAAGTGCTGGGACGTATGCTGGCGGCAACTATCATTGACGAGACCACCGGCGCGCCGATTGCCGAATCGGATACGATTATCACCAATGAAGTTTATAAGCGGCTGATGGATGCCAAGGTAACCACGATCAGCATTTACGTTCCGGATGGCAGCAACGGTATTGGGGATGACCGTGAAGAGGTGACCATTAATATTTCTGAAGAATTTGCCAACAGCAGGCTTAAGGAAATGCTGATGCACCATTTTGCCAATAAGGAAGTATCAGAGGATATTGTCAACGCCAATGGCGATGTGTTTGTCAGCGCCGGAACTGTTCTGACGGAAGAAAATATTGACATGATCCTGCGTGACGGCACTGTCAGCGAGATTTCTGTACGTAATAACGAGATTGACGGAATTGAAATTGAAGCGATTACGGAGAACGGTACAGAAATTGAGTCCCTGCATGACCGTATCATTGGCCGGACGCTGGCAGAGGATATCCAGGACGAAAAAGGCAACGTGCTGTTCCATATCAATGAATATATTACGGAAGCTATGGCTGATATCATTGCGGCAATGCGTGATAAGGTAAAGATCCGTACGGTTCTTACCTGCAAGTCCAAGTTTGGTGTCTGCCGTAAATGCTATGGCCGCAATCTGGCGACCGACCATAACGTAGATGTGGGCGAAGCTGTCGGGACCATTGCCGCGCAGGCTATCGGCGAACCGGGTACCCAGCTTACCATGCGTACCTTCCATACGGGCGGTGTTGCCGGTGCGGAAGATATTACCCAGGGCCTGCCCCGTGTCGAAGAACTGTTTGAGGCGCGCAAGCCGAAACATCCGGGTATCCTTGTTGAAAATGCAGGTACGGTTCACATTGTTGAAGAAGCGGGACAGAAACAGCGCAAGGTTGTCATTACCGGAAATCCGGAAGATGAAGTCGTTGAACAGACTTACGTGATTCCGTACGGCGCCAAGCTATCTGTAGAAGAAGGCGAAGAAGTGAAAGTCGGGGACCGCCTGACGGAAGGTTCGCTGAATCCTCACGACATTCTCCGTATTCTGGGACCCCAGGCGACACAGCGTTATATTGTGCAGCAGGTGCTCAGCGTTTACAAGTCGCAGGGCGTAGGCATCAATGATAAGCATATTGAGGTTATGGTGCGTCAGATGATGCGCAAGATCCGTATCGAAGACGCGGGCGATACCTCCATGCTGCCCGGCGAGTACATTGATATCGGTGAATATAACGAGCAGAACGCCGCCGCTGTTGCGGAAGGAAAAGAACCTGCCAAGGGCAAGCCGATCCTGCTGGGCATCACCAAAGCGTCCCTGGCTACGGACTCCTTCCTGTCAGCTGCTTCTTTCCAGGAAACGACCCGTGTCCTGACAGATGCTGCCATCAAAGGCAAAGTGGATCCGCTGCTGGGCTTAAAAGAAAATGTTATTATCGGTAAACTGATTCCTGCGGGGACCGGCATGAGCCGTTACCGTGACGTTAAGGTAAAGTATCTTACAGATGTCAGCGGGGATGAGGTTCCGGTTAATGCCGACAGGATAAATGACTGATTAAAATTAATATTATATACTGAATTAGGACAGCCATGAAGTGTGGATATTTCATGGCTGTCTTTTCTTTTAAAAACAAAATACAACTTTTTAAAAGAAAACCTGAAACACTCGGAAGCGTGTAAAAAAGGAAGCGCATAAAAACACTGCTTGGAAGCAATAAAAATATTAAAAAAGTGTTGACAGGTATTGTAAAGGATGTTACAATACACAAGTATCACAGGCGAAGTGCGCTTATTTTTAGGGAGTGAAGTCAATGAGTCTGGAGGCGTTGAAGGCAGCCAAATCCAAGGTCGTCGGGGTCAAACAGACGGCGAAGGCCCTTCAGAAAAAGAACGCGTTAACTGTCTTTATTGCTGCAGACGCAGAGGAACGTTTAACCGATCCCATCAAAGCTGAATGTGAAAAACAGAATGTATCATGCATCATTGTGGAAAGCATGCAGGCACTGGGCAAGGCAAGCGGTATCCATGCAAGCGCTTCGGCGGCGGCGATACTGAATAACTGATAGGGATCCTGGAGACAGGATTTTTATAAATACTAAATCTAATTGACAGAAAGGAGGTGCCGATATGCCAACAATTAATCAGCTGATCCGTAAAGGCAGAGAGGTGCTCAGAACCAAATCTACTGCTCCGGCATTAAAAGAATGTCCGCAGAAACGTGGTGTATGCACCCGTGTGTATACCACCACACCGAAAAAGCCTAACTCTGCTCTGCGTAAAGTTGCTCGTGTACGTTTGACTAACGGCATTGAAGTAACGGCTTATATTCCGGGTATCGGTCACAATCTGCAGGAACATTCCGTTGTTCTGATCAGGGGCGGCCGTGTTAAAGACCTGCCTGGCGTGCGTTACCATATCATTCGTGGTTCTCTGGATACTGCCGGTGTTGCAAACCGCAATCAGGGCCGTTCCAAATACGGTGCAAAACGCGCTAAAGCTAAGAAATAATCAACGCGCTGTGAACCAAATTACTGAGAAATTAACGAATTGATATAAAAGGAGTGAAAAGCATGCCGAGAAAAGGCTCAGTTCCAAAAAGAGACGTACTGCCGGATCCGGTGTACGGTTCTAAATTATTAACCAGATTTATTAACAAGGTAATGCTGGACGGAAAGAAAGGTGTTGCCGAACGCATTGTATATGATGCATTTGATGTGATCCGTTCCAAAACCGGAAAAGATCCGTTAGAAGTTTTCGATACCGCTATGAAAAACGTAATGCCCCTGCTGGAAGTGCGGGCGCGTCGCGTTGGCGGTGCGAACTACCAGGTTCCCGTAGAAGTTCGTGCAGAACGTAAGACCACCCTGGGTATCCGCTGGCTGGTAAATTATGCTCGTCTTCGTGGTGAAAGAACCATGTGCGAACGTGTTGCCGGTGAAATCATGGATGCCGCGAATGGTACCGGTGCTGCAGTCAAGAAGCGCGAAGATACCCACAAGATGGCCGAAGCAAACAAAGCGTTTGCGCATTACCGCTGGTAATGGCCCGGTCCTGTTAATTTGTTGAGGAGGATAAAATTGTGGGCAGATTAATTCCGCTTGAGAGAACCAGAAATATCGGTATCATGGCGCATATTGATGCCGGTAAGACAACTACCACTGAACGTATCCTGTTCTACACCGGTAAAACCCATAAGATCGGTGAAGTTCATGACGGCGCTGCTACCATGGACTGGATGGTACAGGAACAGGAACGCGGTATCACGATTACGTCCGCAGCTACTACCTGCATGTGGAACGGTTCCGAGAAACAGTATGATACGCACCGTATCAATATTATTGACACCCCGGGCCACGTTGACTTTACGGTAGAAGTTGAACGCTCTCTGCGCGTTCTGGACGGAACAATCGCAGTATTCTCTGCCAAAGGCGGCGTTGAACCGCAGTCTGAAACCGTATGGCGCCAGGCTGACGAATACAAGGTTCCGCGTATGGCATATGTAAATAAAATGGATATCGTCGGCGCTGATTTCTTCCGCGTAATGGACATGATGCGTGACCGTCTGAATGCAAATCCGGTTGCGCTGCAGATTCCGATCGGCTGTGAAGACCAGTTCAAGGGCATGGTTGACCTGATCCGTATGCAGGCAATTGTATACGGCGACGATATGGGCAAGGATGAACAGTTTGTTGAAATTCCTGCCGAAATGCAGGAACAGGCTGAAGAGTATCGCGGCATCCTGGTGGAAACCGTTGCCGAAGGTGACGACGAGCTGATGATGAAATATCTGGAAGGCGAGGAGATCACCAACGAAGAACTGAAAGCAGCGATTCGCAGAGAGACCATCGCCTGCAAACTGAATCCTGTAATCTGCGGTTCTTCTTATAAGAACAAAGGGATTCAGCCTCTGTTGGACGCGGTTATCGATTACATGCCGGCTCCTACGGATATCGAGAGCATCAAAGGCGTTAATCCGGAAACAGGTGCGGAAGATTCCCGCCCGACTTCTGACAGCGAACCGTTTGCCGCGCTGGCATTCAAGATCGCGACCGACCCGTTTGTAGGCAAGCTCGGTTTCTTCCGCGTATATTCCGGTATGATCACCGCCGGTTCCTACGTTTACAACTCTTCCAAAGACAAACGTGAACGCATGGGCCGCATTCTGCTGATGCATGCCAACCACCGTGAAGAAATCCCGGAAGCTTATTCCGGAGACATCGCGGCGGCTGTAGGCCTGAAGTTCACAACGACCGGCGATACGCTGTGCGATGAAAAAGCGCCTATCATTCTGGAATCTATGGTATTCCCCGAACCGGTTATCTCCGTTGCGGTTGAACCCAAGACGAAGGCCGACCAGGAAAAGATGGGCATCGCGCTGGCGAAGCTGGCGGAAGAAGATCCTACCTTCAAGGTACACACCGATCCGGAAACCGCACAGACTATCATCTCCGGTATGGGCGAGCTGCATCTGGACATTATCGTAGACCGTCTGCTGCGCGAATTCAAGGTAGGCTGCAACGTGGGTAATCCGCAGGTTGCTTACCGCGAAACGATCCGCAAGGCTGTTAAGTCCGAAGGCAAGTTCATCCGTCAGTCCGGCGGTAAAGGCCAGTACGGACATTGCTGGCTGGAAATCACCCCGCTGGAAATGGGCGCGGGCTTTACCTTCGATAACAAGGTTGTAGGCGGCGCGATTCCGAAGGAATACATCGCACCGATTGAAGCCGGTGTTAAGGAAGCGATGGAAAGCGGCGTTGTAGCAGGTTATCCGATGGTTGATATCGGCGTTACCGTTTACGACGGCTCTTACCACGAAGTCGACTCTTCGGAAATGGCCTTCAAGATTGCCGGCTCCATGGGCTTCAAGGCAGGCGCGGAAAAAGCTTCCCCGGTGCTGCTGGAGCCTTATATGAAGGTTGACATCACGGTTCCGGAAGAATACATGGGCGATGTTATCGGCGACGTTAACTCCCGCCGCGGCCGTATTGAAGGGATGGAAGCGCGTAACGGCGCAGAAGTCATCCACTCCTTTGTTCCGCTGGCTTCCATGTTTGGTTATGCTACCGACCTGCGCAGCAAAACGCAGGGTCGCGGCACATACACCATGCAGGTTGACCACTATGAAGAAGTTCCGAAGAATATTGCGGAAGAGATCGTAGCCAAGAACAAAGGTACCAAAGTTGATTAAAATTGATGTTGATTCTAATAAATTTTAATTATAAATCATTATTACACTTCTAAGGAGGAAGGAAAAAATGGCAAAGGCAAAGTTTGAAAGAACGAAACCGCATGTTAACATTGGGACCATCGGACACGTAGACCATGGCAAAACCACGCTGACCGCTGCTATCACGAAAGTACTGGCAGAAAAAGGCAATGCAGAGTTCATGGATTACAGCATGATCGATAAGGCTCCGGAAGAAAGAGAACGCGGTATTACCATCAACACCGCACACGTAGAATATGAGACGGAAAACCGTCACTATGCACATGTTGACTGCCCCGGCCATGCTGACTATGTAAAGAACATGATCACCGGCGCAGCTCAGATGGACGGTGCTATCCTGGTTGTAAGCGCAGCTGACGGCCCGATGCCCCAGACCCGCGAACATATCCTGCTGTCCCGTCAGGTAGGCGTACCTGCAATGGTAGTTTATCTGAATA
>JAFTZZ010000056.1 GCA_017460905.1 Acidaminococcaceae bacterium
ACTTTTAAGAAGTCACCCTGCTCGTCCGTTTGCATCACCCCGATGGCAGTCAACGGCGTCCGGAACAGCAGACGGCGGCTGTATTTTCCGAAATCCGCACGCAGCCTCGTCCCGTTCTCCGCCTGCATCTCATACATGTTCCCTTTCACAAAGTACCGGATCGGGCCCTGTACCGCAATGGGTTTTTCCGTATACAGCTGCGGGGACGCCACAGCCTCTTCAATGGTTACCAGCGGGTAATCCTTAACGACCACCGGTTTGTCATCGCCCCGGCGCAACGCTTCTTTGGAATATTCGCCAACTTCGTATGCAAACGCCTGGGACGCCAGTAACGCACAGCCCAGCGCTGCTACGGCCACTATCTTTTTAACCAACATAATGGATACCTCCTGTTATCAAGTTTCATCCATATCGCAACATGTGCTTTGCCTTCATGTAACCGTCTTCATGCACAATTTTCATGCACGCACGTATTATTCAACCGGTTTTTCTGCCACTTTTACTTTTGCTTTCTTCTTGGCAGCTTTTTCCGAGGACGGATCCGCTTTTTCGTCCACCCGTTCCTTGATCGTGCGTACACGCTGGATATGCGGCGTGCCGTCCTTATGCTGGGTAATCGTATCCACGCGGATGCGATCCAGTTCCGGCGCGAACTCGGTCAGGGCCCTGTCACTCAGGCGGGCGCCGTTCTGCATCAGGCGGTACAGCACCGCTGCCATCTCGTAACGGGTCATGTTGCGGTTGCCCTTGAAGTAGCCGTCCGGATAGCCTTCCAGCACGCCGTTGCCAGCCATGGTAGCTACATAATCATAGGCCCAATGGTTTTCCTCCACATCCGGGAAGAGCTGGATCTTGGACAGGTCAAGCTGGTTGCCGGCTACGGCATCCGCCAGGAAGGAGTGTACATTTTCCTGATTCTTGCGCAGCTCGATGATTTCTTTGGCAGACGAAATACGGTTGGCGGAAATACGGTTCTTCTGTCCGAACTTCCAGCTTACGCCCACGTTGACCATGTTATCGCCGTTACCGATGGTTCCGCCGATGCTGAACATGGTATCCTCATTCGGACGGTAGAAAGCGCCGAGGGCAACAGCATGTTCACCTTTATAAGAACCTGCGCCGGCAGAAAAGTCCCACTTTTCATCCGGGTCGAAGTCCAGCGGATGGAGGGCCGCCAGCGCAGCTGCGCCGGCGCCGACCTTGTTGATGCGTTTATCCAGACGGTTGATACGGTCGCCCAGACGGGTTACAGCCATATCGTCGCCGGTCCGGATACCGTTGATAGTCGTGGTGTTGCCATCCTGGTCTGTAATCGTAACGCTGCCGACGCCGTTGTCGTCATATTCAACAGTGTTTGTATCGTTCTTCAAGCCGTTGTGGGTGTCCTCAAACTCACCGACTTTATTCCCGTTGGAATCGGTAATGGTCGTCGTGGCGGCAACCGTCCCTTCTTTTACGCGCTTTGTTTCTACTTTATAAGTAGTATCCGTGTCGGTATCCGTAAATGTATATTTGTCGCCGTTGGTGCCGGTCATGGTGTAGGTGTTAACCACATTAGTGCCTTCCCCACCGGCTTCGGATGTTACTTTATAGGTGGTGTCCGTATCCGTCAGCGTATAGGTATCGCCATTGGTGCCGGTCATAGTGTAGTTGTTGACAATGTTGCTTCCCTCTTCCCCGGCTTCAGCGTCAACTTTATAGGTGGTATCGGTTGCGTTGACGGTGTAGGTGATCTTGTCACCATCGATTTTTTCGTCAACTGTTACGTTGTCACCGGCCTCTACGTTGGTCACCGTATTAGTGGCGTTGATAGTATAATTAATGAAATTATTTTCATCGGTTTCGGAAGTTACGGTTACGTTATCCCCTTCCTTAATGGAAACATTCGTCGCCGGTTTCACTTTCAGGTCGTAGGTGATCACACCGGTCTTGTCTGCATTATCTTCATTTGTCGGGGTAATCTCAACGCTGCCGTCGGTGGAAGTTACTACCGTCTTCAGGCCGTTTACCGTGTAAATGGCATGCCCGTCCGTTTCATCGCTGCTCTGGTCTACGGTAACATTTGTGCCGGCTTTGACTTCCGTTCTCGCCAGCTTCAGCTGCGCTACGTTAACTGCGTCCGTGTCTTCCAGACCGGCCGCAACGCCCGTGATCTGACGGGTCACGCCGTTCGCCGCATCGCCCACGGAAACTGCGCCGCGCGTAGATTTCCAAGTTGCCGTATCACTGCCTGTTCCTGCATAGGATTTACCTGTCGTCACATCATAGCCTGCTTCGGTCGCCACATCCCGGTCCGCAACCGAATCACTGCCTATCGCCACGGATTTTTCCACGGTCGCAGATGCGTCATTGCCCAGCACAAAGCTGCCTTTTGCCTCGGGGACCTCAATCTTGCTGTTGTTCCCGAAGACATATGAATTGTCGGCGCCAACACTGTCAGAATCCCCGAATGCTCCGGAAAGGTTACCGGTAACTTCGTTGGCATTGCCCAGCGCAAACCCTGTTATATCGCCTTTATCAGTTTCGGCGGTTAATTCGCCGGTAGCTCCGGGATTCACGACCGAACCGATTACGTTACTTGTTCCAATGCCAATGGAATTTTCTCCGGATACCGCATTCTGCTTGCCCAGCGCAGTGCTGTTATCTCCGGGGGTGGCATTGCCGTAACCGACAGCCGTGCTGTAGTCCCCGACTGCCTGATTTGCGCCTCTAGCCGTATATTGGCGCAATGCTTCCGTATTATCGTTATCATCTTCATCGACTGTATATTCAGACCAGCCTGCGCCGACGGCAGTGCTGAATCTGCCGACAGCACGGTTGGAATCGCCTACTGCTACACTGTGGAATCCTTCCGCATATGTGCTGGGGCCGACAGCCGTCGTGTATTCATCGATTGCAGTCGCCCGGTTGCCAACGGCAAGGGAAGAACTGCCTCTGCCTGTATCGTCCTGAGAACCGGCAATGGCTTTATTGCCGATTGCTACCGAGTTGAAGCCGTCTGCGTGGGCATTGTTTCCGTATGCGGTTGCATTGCGCATCAGCGCCTGAGACTGGCGGCCTACAGCGGTACCGTCTTTGCCTTCGGTCACTGCGTCGCGGCCGATAGCGATACCGTGGACAGCAATATTTTTTGTTTCGTCATCGTCGGCTCCGTCAATATAAGAGACCCGTGCATTATCACCGATCGCAATCGCGAATTCCGTGGAAGCATTCGCATTGTTGCCGACCGCAATACCGGAGAATGAGTAGGTTGCCGCTCCCTGTCCAACAGCAACGCTGGTGCTGCCAAAGGCCTTACTGCTGTCGCCGATGGCAACGGCAGAGGTCCCGTTATTCCAGTCCCCTCCGTTTTCGGTACCGGCCTGTGCGTCCGCACCGATGGCTACGCTGCGCCAGCCACGGGCTGTGCTGGAATCACCAACCGCAACACTGCTATGGCTGGTCGTAGCAGCCCTGTTGCCAACCGCAACATTATTGCTTAATCCGTATTCTAATCCCATATCCTCTTCGGTAAGGTCAAAGACAGGATTCCCATTTTCATCCACATTTTTAAAATCGTATGTCAGGCTGCCGGCGTTATCCGGATCTTCTTTCCAGATTTTTTCGCCAATTTCAGAATATCGGTTCTCATAAACCATATTGCCATTTCCGTCATATGTCGGATTGCCGTTCTCGTCCAGTACCGGCATAGATTGCATCAAATAATTTTTACCATCCATCGTTATCATGGAATTCGGATAATACCAGCTGTTGGTATAGTAATATGTTTTGCCGTTGTGTGTGACAGTGCCGGCATAAACAGCGGGCTGTGTCTCAAATGCAGGACGTAATCCATTCCACGATTCAATATATCTGAAGTTTGCCTCTGAACCGGCAGAAGCAAAATTCCCAACAGCGACATTCCCTGCCATTACCGATACATCCTGCTTACGAAAGCCCTCTGTTACATCATAGCTTACAGTTCCGTCGCCGGACACAAAAATGTAACTTTCCCCTCCCTGCCCAGGGGTATATCCTATGTTATCACTGTAAACGGTTCCGCCATCGGTCATATAGTCACTGGCCGAATTGTAGTTGGGAACGTAACTGCTGGAAAACGCACCAGCGCTTCCTGCAGGCAGTAATACCACAGCCACTGCGGCGCCAGTTGCCAGCATCCGCGCTGTTCGTCTGCGGGAACAACCTTTAGTACAGCTTTTTGCCAATTCGGATGCTACTACATAACAGTGTTTGATTTTGGACCAGATCAGTTTGTAAGTTCGATTCATCAGAGGATCCCTCTTTTCTTTTAAAGATTTTTGATATTAAAAAAGCAAAGAAACACTGACTATTATGAAGTTGACGGGCATCGGGAATTTCATAACCTGGTGAGGATTCAAAAACTTGACGGCGCAATCAGTGTTTCTTTGCAAATATAAAATACAATTTCAGGACCACGCCTGCAATATCACGAGGCAGAAGTGTAAGGTTTTGCGCAAAAGTGGTATATTGCGCTTCCCAATTCAGGAAACTTTTGTGTTAAACTATTAATGCGAAAAAAGCCGATTATAAAATAACGAAACTGTCCGGATGCAGAGATCCGCATCCTTTACACGATACAAGGCAGTGCTGACAAATTGACAGAATGGAGAATGCGATGCAGATTGCAATTGTTGATGACAGTAAAAAAGACAGAAATGAATCCTTTGCTTTTTTGAAAAACTTTTTACAGAAAAAGCTGCCTAAAGATTATTTCCCTTTAGTCCTCAAAGGATTTCACAGCGCAGACAAGTTTTTTGAAGCATATAAACCCGGTTGCTATCAGATTATTTTTTTGGATATTTTCATGCCAGGACAAAACGGGATAGAAGTTGCCAGAAGAATCCGCAGGGAAAAGGATCCCTGCAAAATCATTTTTCTGACGGTAACAGAAGATATGGCGATGGAGGGATATTCCGTATTTGCTTCGGGGTATCTGATAAAGCCGCTTTCAGAGCGCGGATCTGATTTATGCAAGATACTGAATCATATTCTGCCGGAAATAAAAGCTGACACAAGACAGCTTAGTGTCCGGTCAGACAGGACGCTGATTTCGTATATGTTCTCGAAAATAGTTTATATCGAGTGTTACGGTTCACATTTTGTTACGCTTCATGTGCGTGAAAACCCGGACAATGAGCCGGGCAGAACGGATAACGCGGCAAAGAAGCCTGCCTTCAGGCTGACCGCCGTGAAGACGCAATCCACTTTCAGTGAGTGTTTTAAAAAATTGTCTGTCGATCCCCGTTTTTTAGAGTGCTATCATCGCGTCTGTATCAACATGGAATATGTTGCATCCATGGAAGAAGACAGCTTTGTTCTGGAAACCGGTCTGTCGATCCCCATAAGCAGGAGACGGAAGGCAGAAGTTAAACAGCGCTATATGGCATTTCTCAGTCAACAGTAGCTGACGCCGGCGAAGGAACCCGTTTAATCATTTTTCATAAAATATTTATAAAGGAGTGCTGATGAAATATTATTTTTTATTGCCGCTAATCATCTCTTTGATTCATCTTATCGGTGCATACTTCCGCTATCTGCCTTTTTCCAAAACGGCTGACGAAAGCCAGAAAAAACTGCTTTTTTCCCTGATAACCGTCTGGAATCTGGCGACGTTCTTTCTGCAGCAGGCTCTTGCATTGGAAGGTATCCTTGATTTCAGTATTTATAAAAAAATAGTGCTGTTTGGCGTGCTGCCGTATTTTCTTTTCAGTTTTTTTGTATTAAAAGGACGTTTTTATCAGCATGTTTTCATATTGGGGATGCAGCACATTTTTTCGTTTTCGCTTCATTCCTTAAGCTCAATTTTGACATTGGTGTTTTTCAGCCCGGCCTTACCTGCGTACATGACGATACAGTCCGGCCTGCACCTTGCCGCGCTGCTCTTACTGATGCCTTTTGCCATAAAGTGGTTTTCCGGTCTGTATCTTCCTTTTAATGACGATTCTTCGATTTTATTAAATTATTCTATTGCCTTTATTCCGTTACTGGCTGCATCCAGCCACTGGTACATGGTATTTTCGATGGGGCCGGAGGCAATCTACGTGTATATCTCCCGTCTGATGATCGTTGCCTGCTTTTTTCTTTTTTACCGTTACTGCTGGCTGCGTGAAAGGGAGCTATATGAAAAAGAATTGCAAAGCGAGGAAATATTTTTTATGAAGTATCAGATTGAAGCCCTCAGCGATTACACACAACAGATAATGGAAACCCAGAACAAGATCATTCAAATCCGCCATGATTCGAAGCATTGGATCAGAATGCTGCGGGCCATGCTGGAATCTAACGATTACGTACTGGCAAAGAAAATATTGCAGGATGCTGATTCACAGCTGGACAGGACCAGGGTCTATTTTTATTGCCAAAACCCAGCGGTAAATGCCTCCCTTTCCGTATATTTCTCCCGTGCAAAGAAATACGGAATCCGGCTGCAATACTCTGTAAATATACCTGCTGCGCTTCCCGGGATGGATAATGATGTAGCAATATTGGTCGCCAACCTCTTAGACAATGCAATTCATGCCAGTTTGCAGGGGGATTTCAGCGATCCGTCTATTTCCCTGGAAATGCAGACAAAAGGTTCGCAGATCGTTTTATGCATGAAAAACAATTACACCGGGAGACTGGTTTTGGATGAAGACGGTTTTCCCTTCTCGACACGGCGGACCATGGCATCCACAAAGAAAGAAATATTACAGAAAATCGCAGAAACAGAAAAGGGGGACCCCGGTCTGAACGCATCGTATCTGAAAAGTAAACACGGAATAGGAAATCTGTCGATAAAAAGTTTTATAAAGAAGTATAAAGGATACTACGACATTACACAGCAAAAGGATATGGTTACCGTATTTATTTACTGGAAATTCAGGGATGAGGCGGAAGAAGAAAAGAAAGGATGATACTTATGGCTAAAATGAAAAAAGACGGGAAACGAATCAATTTTTATTTAAAAACATCGGTCGTTGAATTGCTGGACCTGTACTGCGCAAAAGTAGGCCAAACAAAGACGGAAGCTGTGGAGCGGATCCTGGCCCACTATTTACAGCACTACATAGAACAGGCAAAAGAGAAAGAACTCCGTGAGGATACAGGAAACTGGGATGCTTACTGAATGCAGAAGCAAAACATGTAAGGTAATATGACTGACAGGAAAACGATTATTCGCAAAGAAGAAAAACGCTTTTGCCGTACGTGCGGCGCAAAGATGAAGCTGTTCAGGGATTCGGTTCTTTTACGCACTGACGGATCCCTGCAGAAGGGTGATATCTATGTCTGTCAGAAGTGCGGCAGGGGAATACTTATCACAGAAAACAAAAAGGGGCTGTAACAAAATAGTCCCATTATCGGCATCCGAAAGGATGCCGATTTTTTATGTACAAAAAGAAAAAAGAGACCCCGAAAGGCCTCTCCTTCTGGTATAATTTAAGTATGCCAAATCCCAAATTAAACCATA
>JAFTZZ010000057.1 GCA_017460905.1 Acidaminococcaceae bacterium
ATTTACAAACATAACATTTTTAATATTATCTTCTGTATCAGTCAGGTTGTAAATGCATTCGACGAAGTTTGCCTGCTCTGAATCAACCCGTTCCACAGGCGCTGCAACATATGCGCACTGCCTTTGATTCCGACAAAAGGCTCATGCGTCATCAGAATCTCTTCACGTACCGGCAACGCAACAGTACAGGCTGTGAATTTTCGTTTTCTACGCATCAGACGCGAATTTTCACTGCTGCTGGCTACTACAAGCAAATCGTCCAGCGTATCCAGCACATTGCCAATTTCCCTGTCATCTCGTCCCACAGTGTAGATATAATCTGCTGCTGTGCAATACGTTCCCGCAACCGGATGCTGGCAGATTACAACCATAGTTTCCGTGTCCACTCACTCCCGGCGCAATGTTTCTGCCAAACAGAGAGCCTGCGTTCCCGGTGCAGCAACAAGAATCTGTGGGAACTTCAATGCACCCCAAAGTGCCCGCACATCATTACATCTGGCAGTCAGGTACAGCTGTCTGTCAGAAATTTCCTTGACTACTACATCAAGAGAAGGGGCGGGCAATACCTGATGGATTGTTTTCAACCATTTCAGCGTACCATCCATACCATAAGGAATACCTGCCGCAATAAATGGAATACCAAATACTTCCTGCAGATATTCTGCCATCTTTAACCCGAGCTCTTCATGAAATACAATATTAAGACAGGCTTTTCCGATTTGCTGTAGCTGGTCGACACTACTGCCAGCGCCGGGTACTGTATTGACAGTATATCCGGCATTTTTTAATATGCGAACAATTTCTATCCGGTCTGCTTCCCCATTATAGTAAAAATCAGTAAGTCCCAACAAATTTACGGTCAGCGGAGCAGGTTCCATTTTTCCAATTTTAAGATTTTGCAGCAAGGTCATAAATGCTTTTTGCCATCCCTCCGCAAATCCTCCCATAAGGCCGCCACAATCCATTGCAACGTAGGGAAACGGCAAATCCATACGGGAGAGTATGCCATTAAGATCATCCCCTATCAGACTGATGGAACAGCTGTTTTCCACAAAAAGCAGTGAAGGATTATGACCGGAATTAATAAGACGTCTTATCGCTTCGGTCAGACAGTCTTCAGTACCGTAGACCACTGCATGGTTATCAGGCTGGGACCCATGAAATCGGTCTGCTATATCAATCTGTGCATATTCCAGTGACCGTAGCGCATAATAATAACACCAAAGCGGTCCGTTTGCCAGAATTTCAGCGCCGGGAATACCGGCAAAAAACGCTGCCGCGCCGGAAAGTGCACAGGAATCGACCCGATTGCAGACTAATCCCCATTGCTTTTCAGACATACGAGATGCCTCCTTTACGTATCTTGCTTTTCAGCAGCCGATAAACGGCTTCCATAAACTCTATCTCCCCGGCAATTCCAGCATGGAGCAAAGCAGGGACGAACAGTTGGCGCAAATTGCGGTCTTTCAGTTCATGCGTCGTCAGAATAAGTTCAGCCTGTTGTAACAGCATTTCCCCTTCTGCAGCGGAAAAAATGGCGGTGTCAGTATATTGGGCAAGCGTCTTCAGCATATTCTCCTTTTCAGTCCCAGAATACGCATCCAACAAAATAATACCGGTAAGATCCACCTGCAGATTATGGATCATCTCCAGTACTGCAGCCGGATTAAAATACTGCAGTTGGCGCCCCAGACATAACACGATTTTTCGACCTCTTGTAACCATACGAAATGTCTCTAACTTCTTTTCGAGGAAAAGCATTTCGCGTTCTATTACGGTTGCCGCTTCTTTCTCTCTGTTCATGATCTTTCCTATACCCTGCAACCAGGCCATTGTATTTGACAAACCAACAGGATAAATATCGGCAGGCAGGTATTTCATATCAAAGCTCTTGGACAGGCGCTGCGCCATCCTTGTCAGCCCGGTCTGCATCAGTCCCCGTCCGCCCAGTATGACCATACCCTCTGCGCGCGTCACATCCGCAAACCGTTCAACCGGCCAGTAACCGGGGAACTGCCCCAATACCTTTAAATTCATGGCACGGAGCAGGCGGGTCACCTCTTTTGCATAACTCCCCCAGGGACCGCCGCTTTCTCCTAACAGCACTACTGTTCCGGATTCATGAGGCTGCCGTTTAAAAAAGCGGTCGATAATCTTCCCGGCAATTTCAAAATACCCCTGATAATATTCCCCATCCAAAAACCCGCAACTCTCTGAAGCAATAACAGGTATATGATACAATTGTTCCGCTTCCTCGGCTGCCGCAACAACGTCATCGCCAATAACCCCGGCTACACAGGAACTGGCTATGACAATCAATTTCGGCCGATATTCCCGCACCGAATATGCAATGCATTGCATCAGTCTTTCACCGCCGCCAAAAATCGAATGTTCTTCTTCCAACTGGCTTGAAAGCAACGGCGCCGGTTCCCATTCCTCAACAGACTCGTCCGCCATCACCCGGTAGTGCATATTGATATCCATACCACGCGCTATATGAGAACAGGCGCGGGGACTGTGAAAAATCACTATAGAGCCCTTACAGTATGAAACCGCACGCCAGACACCCGGCATACTGCAGCTGCAGCTTTTGCGGTTTGCAATAAAGCGTCTTGTTTTTATCGCCATCTTCTCACCTATTTTTCTCCGTCGAACAAATCAATAAACGCCCCATAGCCCTGCGCTTCCATCTCTTCTTTGGGAATGAAGCGGAGCGCCGCGCTGTTAATGCAGTAACGAAGCCCGCCCTTCTCTTTCGGCCCGTCATGGAACACATGCCCGAGGTGCGCGCCGCTTGCTTTGGCTGTGACCTCTGTCCGGATCATGTTCTGGGACCTGTCCTCTTTTTCCTGCAGAACGGTTTCGTCAATCGGACGGGAAAAAGCCGGCCAGCCACAGCCGGAATCGTATTTTTCCGTGGAGACAAACAAAGGCTGCCCTGTAATGACATCACAATAGATACCTTCCCGGAATTCCCCGTCATACGCGTTCTGGAACGCAGGCTCGGTCTTCGCCTCCTGCGTCACCGCAAACTGCCAGGGAGTTAACCGCTTCAGTGCTTCCGGCGTTGGCTTTTCATACACGGTTTCACGGGTAAAGGGTCCCGGCTGCGCTGCGGGCGGGAGCGTGTTCGCCTTGTACGCTTCGTCAAACAGATACGGTGGGATATGACAATATCCGCCGCGGTTTTTAATCAGGTATTCCTGATGTTCCTCCTCTGCCCTGAAGAAATTAACGATTGGCCCGGCTTGAACCGCTCCCCGTCAAGAGGACAATGAAATAAAATAATATTTTGAAAACGCTGGCAACTTCGTGTTG
>JAFTZZ010000058.1 GCA_017460905.1 Acidaminococcaceae bacterium
AATTTCTGCCAGTACTCCCAGCCGTATTTATCCGTCAGCGCCGCCACGGTTGCCAGCGCCGTCGCCGCAGCCTTGGGATCCGGCATAGCGATCATTCCCTTGTACTTGGGATCCAGCAGGTCCTTCCAGCTTTTGGGAGGCTCTTTGACCTTATCGTTATGTACGGCGATTACCATGGCGCTGATACGGATGGGGGTAAATGCACCGTCTGCGTCCACGGTTTCCGCCAGTTCCGCCGCTTCCGGAGACTTATAATTCAGCAGCTTGCCGTCCTTCTTCAGCTGCAGATAAAAATCCGGATCAGAAATCATCACGATGTCAGCTTCCACCTTGCCCCGCTTCATCTCATCCAAAAGCCTGCTCTTTACTTTTTCGCTGCCTTCCGTCCGCCAGTCGACCTTAACATCCTTCAGCTGCTGCTCCACAACCGGTTTGGCCATATCCTTTACCATTCCGTTGTAAACGGAAGTGTAAACCGTCAGCTCGGAAGCCGGCTTTGCCACAGCCTTCTGTTCCTTCTGCGCTTTCTGTTCCGTACCGCCGCAGCCTGCTGCCAACAAACCTGCTGCCAGTACGGAAGCCGCAATTCCTGCATAAATTCGTTTCATCGTCTTCGCTCCTTTCGTTCAAACTTAAAAACCGCCTATCAATTGAATATTTGTTCAAATGTTTATTTTTTGTCTGTTAAAATAATAGCACATTTTTTTATTCTTGTAAAGAGCTTTTCGAAAGTAAAACCCGCTCTCAATAACAGCTTATGCGGCAGAAAAACGAAAGAAGCATTGATCCGACACTACGCGAAACAACAAGGACTGCACAGCGAATCCGTCCACTGTGCAGCCCTGTCTTGGTAATTAACGTTTTTGATTTTTACAATGCCAGAAAGTTCTGAATGATCTTCGCGCCATCCGGCGTAAGGATGGATTCCGGGTGGAACTGCACCCCGTAAACAGGGAACTGCGCATGCTCCACCGCCATGACCTCCCCTTCCTCCGTCGCCCCGGTGACCCGCAGGCACTCCGGCAAGGTCTCCGGTATTGCCGCCAGGGAATGATATCTGGCTACCGGTATCTGTTCCGGCAGTCCGGAAAAAAGCCGGCTCCGGGGATCAACAGTAATCAGTGACTGCTTACCGTGCATCAGCTGTTTCGCATGATCCACCACGGCGCCAAAGACCTGGCAGATTGCCTGGTGCCCCAGGCATACTCCCAGCATCGGAATCCCGCTTCCCAGCTTTTCAATCACTTCCATGCAGACACCCGCATCCTTCGGGTAACCGGGACCCGGCGAAAGAATGATCTGCTCCGGCTGCATTTCCGCAATTTGTTTTACCGACAGCGCATCGTTCCGGATCACCCGGATGTCCGGATTAAATGTTCCCACCAGCTGGTATAGATTATAGGAAAAACTGTCATAATTATCAATCAGGAGAATCATCCGTCCAATCCCTCCTGTGCTTCTTCCAGCGCCTTAATCACTGCTTTTGCTTTATTGATGCATTCCTGATACTCGTTTTCCGGTACACTGTCCGCCACGATACCGGCGCCGCTGCGGACGAATATCCTGCCGTTCTTCTTAAAGGCAAGGCGTATGGCAATGCAGGTATCCAGATTTCCGGTAAAATCAATATAGCCTACCGCGCCGCCGTAAATCCCCCGCTTATTGTTTTCCAGTTCATTGATGATCTGGCACGCGCGGATCTTTGGCGCGCCGCTCAGCGTTCCTGCGGGCAGGATGGAATCCATGGCGTGAATCGCGTCCATATCGCCGCGCAGTTTGCCTCTGACCGTTGAACCGATGTGCATGACATGGGAATATTTTTCAATCCCCATATATTTTTCCACCGTCACGCTGCCGAACTCGCTGACCTTGCCAATATCGTTCCGCCCCAGATCCACCAGCATATTGTGCTCTGCCCGTTCTTTTTCATCAGCCAGCAGCTCCTTCTCCAGCCGTTCATCCTCTTCCTGGGTCGCGCCCCGCCACCGGGTCCCCGCCAGCGGGAATGTGTGCAGCACGCCATCCTCCAGCTTCACCAGCGTTTCCGGGGACGCGCCGGCCATCTCGATGTCATCGCTGGAAAAGTAGAACATATACGGGGACGGGTTAATCGTGCGCAGCACGCGGTAGGTATCCAGCAGGCTTCCTTCAAATTCCGCAGTCAGCCGGTTGGAAAGAACTACCTGGAAAATATCACCGTCAACAATGTATTCCTTTGCCTTTTCCACCATTTTACAGAAGGCTTCTTTCGTAAAAAGAGCCTGCGGCGGTGTAACCAGCCTGCCGGAGCCTTCCCTGCAGGATTCCCCGTTAAGCAGCAGCTCCTTCATGGAAGCAAGCTCCCGTCTGGCCCGGTTATATTCTGTCTCCAGTGAATCGTTGCGGATATTGGCGATCAGCACGATTTTCTGCCGCAGGTTGTCAAAGGCGATCACCTTATCGAACAGCATCAGGTCAATATCTTTAAAACCTTCTTCATCAGCCGCGTCAAGCCGCAGATTCGGTTCCGCGTATTTAATATAATCGTAAGACCAGTAACCCACCAGTCCACCGGTAAAGCTGGGCAGGTAATCCACCTTTGGGCTCCGGTTATCGGCCAGTACCTGCCTCAGCACCTCGCCCGGGTGCCGGACCTCCATCTGTACGGCCGTACCGGCGGAAACCGTCATCCTGCCGTCTGTACAGGTCAGCTCCATCTTCGGGTCATAGCCCAGGAAGGTATAGCGTCCCCAGCGTTTGCTTTCTTCTACCGATTCCAACAGATACACATGATGACTGACATTTTTCAGACGGCGCAGCGCCTCGATCGGCGTGATCCGGTCCGACAGCAGCTCACAGCTCACCGGCTGTATCTTATATCCCTGCGCCGCAACAGCGCGGGCTTCTTCTAACGAAGGTCTGATTTTCATACTAAGTTCCCCTCAAATAGCCTCCCGATATTCCCGAATAAACCGGTCCGTGATTTTTTCCGCCTGTTCGCAGAGCAAGGCGATTTCCTCCGGCCCGGCCTTATCTACGTGAATCCCCACGTTGACTGAAACCGGCTCCTGCAAAGCCAGACAAAGCTTCCGCGCAATGCGCCCGGCCAATTCTTTGTCCTTGTGTCCCGGCAGGGTCAGTTCCCACGTATCACAGTGCGAAAGCCCCGCATTATCGGCTGACGGCACACACGCCAGGACCACGCCGCCCAGATGCGGCCGCTCTCCTCCGGTTAGGAAGATCACAAGACCGTTACCGCCGGTCTCTAACGCCCTGAGCCGAAGCTGATAACGTCCTTCTCCTGCTGTAAGCTCAACCATTTGCAACCGTTTCCTTTTCCCAAACTAAACCTGCATCCCAGGGCTTCATCCGGGCATACGGCAGGCCAAACTGCAATAATATCTTTCCTATTACATGATGAATCTGGTCTTCCACTGTCTGCGCTCCGTTATAAAAGGTCAGCATGGGCGGAATGACCGTACAGCCGTACTGCGCCGCCAGTTCCATATTATGCAGGTGGATCCGGCCCAGCGGCATTTCCCGCGGACAAAGGACGACCTTCCGGTTTTCCTTGAGGCATACATCCGCCGCCCGCAGCAGCAGGTTTTCCGCATACCCGCAGACAATGCCTGCCAGCGTTTTCATACTGCAGGGCAGTACGATCATACCGTCGGTCACAAAAGTGCCGCTGGCAATCAGCGCCGTCAGTTCATCTTCTTCATATACCGCGTCTGCCAGAGAAGTCAGCGCAGAAAACGGCATATCCGTTTCGTATTTCCAGGTCACCAGGGCCGCTTTGCTGGCAACCAGATGGATTTCACAATCCGGACAGCTTTTTAACGCCTGCAGCAGGTAATAACCCATAATCACACCGGAGGCGCCTGTTACTCCAACAATAATCCGCATTTTTACATCCTGCCGTTCATTCTATTTCATACTGGCTTAAATCCACATCCAGAAACGCTACTTTCTTATTTCGTTCTTCCTGTCCCGGTTTCACCGTACAGTCAAAGCCAAACTTCGTGCCCACGCCGTAATCTGTAGCGGGATTCAGTTCATGGCAGGCCGCGTGCCTGATGACGACCATATCCTCCGCCACATTGCAGCGTGTTGTAATAGCGCGCATCACATCTTCTGCATCAAAAATATTGACATCGGAATTGACAACCGTCACCATGCTCATGGGCGGGAAGGCTGCAAACGCAGCCAAAATTGCATTTTTCCCCATCCCGGGACGGGTCGGTTCCATCTGGACGACGCAGCCGAAAAATCCGCAGTTGCCATGGGACAGATGCACGTTTTTCACACCGCCTACCATTTTGGATACGGCTGCCAGAATGGCGGCTTCCGCCGTACATCCTACCGAATTCCATACCTCCTTGCCCGGCAGCAGCGTGGACATCAGGGGCTGCTTCCGGTTCGTGACTGCCGTTACCTCCACGACCCACCGGTCATCCTTCTGGGCATAAAACCCGCTGACTTCGCCAAAGGGTCCTTCCGGCTCCCGGATAGCAGGCAGCATCCGTCCTTCAATGACGACCTCCGCATCGGCCAGACCTTCCACGGCTACCGTTTTGCTGCGGGACAGCCGCACCGGTTCGCCCCCGTTCAGCGCAGCCGCCACGCCCAGCTCGTCTTCATCAATTCCCGTTCCCGGATAGGTGGCGCAGACATACACAGCCGGATCCACGCCATTGTTAATGGTAATCTCCAGCGGCATCCCTTTTGCCTCTGCCCTTTCGTAATAGCTGCGCAGATGCCGGCCTACATCCATCAGCATCGCAATCCGGTTTTCCCCGCTGATCATCATCCGGTGGATCGAGGTGTTACGCACGCCGGTATCCGGATCTTTGGCAATCACAATACAGTTGCTGAAATAGGCGCCGCCATCCTCCAGCGCCAGCGTCGGAACGGTCAGTTCATACAGGTTCGGCGCCAGCGTCACTTCTTCCTGACAGGGCGGGTCGTCCACAATCACAGGCGGCGCCGGATTTTCCTGGAACCGTTTCCCTGCTGCCGCAAAAAAGCCGGGCACTTCCCCTGCCGTAATGCCGAACAGGGAACCGACGATATCCCGGTTCCACCAGAGACCGCAGGCCACCGGGTATTTTTGTCCTTTTACCTTTTCAAAGAGAACAACCTTTTCCTGGCCTTCAAATTTGCTGGCAATACCGGCCAGTTCGTGGACCGGATTTACCTCACTTTTTACATGGACCACCTTTTTCTGCTGTTCCAGCATAGCAATCACACTGCGAAAATCCATTTTCTTCCCCTCCAAAACAAATACTGCATTACGTAAATACGGATTCATTCGTCGGCACGCTTGCCATCGCACAAACTTATTTATTCCGTGTTTCCTTATATTTTACTCGCCACAATGATTCACTGCGTCCACCATACGCTTCACGTATTCTTTAACCGGCGTCACAGAATCCCTGCCGTATTCCGCAACGATCCTGACAATCGCGCTGCCGACGATCGCCCCGTCGCTGAGACGCGCCATCTCCGCAGCCTGCTTGGGCGTAGAAATGCCAAAACCGACAGCCGCCGGTGTATCCGTCACTTCCCGTATTTTGCGGTAAATCGTCCCGATATCCGTTGTAATCTCGCTTCGTACACCGGTGACGCCCAGGCTGGAAACAATGTAAACATAGCCTTTTGCGTCTCTGGCAATTTCCTGGATACGGTCTTCGGACGTGGGCGCAATCATCGTAATCCGGTCCACGCCGTATTTTTCGCAGGCGGCTTCCAGCTCTTCCCGTTCCTCGTAGGGAACATCCGGCACGATTGTCCCGTCTACGCCCACTTCCGCGCAGCGGGCATAAAACCTGTCCGTACCGTAATGGAAGATGGGATTGGCATAGGTGAGAAAGACCAGCGGGATATCGGTTTCCTTCCGCACTTCCCTGATCATATCGAAGACCTTATCCGTAGTACAGCCTGCAGACAGCGCCCGCAGATCGGCTTCCTGGATTACCGGCCCCTCCGCCATGGGATCGCTGAAGGGAATCCCCAGCTCGACCAGCGTGGCACCCGCCTCTTCCATAGCCAGAATCAGCTTTTTGGTGGTTTCCAGATCCGGGTCGCCCGCCGTAATGAACGGGGCAAATATCTTTTTATGCTGCTTCAGAACGCCTGCTAACTTACTCATGCAAATCCCTCCCCAAATATCTGGCAATCGCCGCCACGTCTTTATCGCCCCTGCCGGACAGGTTGACCACGATGATTTTATCTTTAGCCAGCGTGGGCGCCAGCTTCATGGCATAGGCCAGGGCATGGGCGCTTTCCACCGCCGGAATGATTCCTTCTGTTTTGGAAAGATACAGGAACGCGTCTACGGATTCCCGATCGGTGGCCGGCACATATTCTGCCCTGCCGATATCGTGCAGATACGCGTGCTCCGGTCCGATACCCGGATAATCCAGTCCGGCAGAGATTGAATAAACCGGCGCGATCTGCCCGTATTCATCCTGCAGGAACAGGGACTTCATCCCATGGAAGATGCCCTCGGACCCTCGGGCGATAGTCGCTGCCGTACGCTCCGTATCCACGCCTTCCCCGGCCGCTTCCACGCCGATGAGGCGCACCTCTTTATCCGGAATAAAATCATAGAACAGGCCCATCGCGTTGGAGCCGCCGCCTACACAGGCGATGACTGCATCCGGCAGCCGTCCTTCCTTTTCCAGCAGCTGCGCCCTGACTTCTTCCCCGATGACCTTCTGGAAATCACGTACCATTTCCGGATAGGGGTGCGGTCCCATAACAGAGCCCAGTACATAATAGGTATCCTGCACCCGGGCCGTCCAGACCCGCAGCGCCTCATTGACGGCATCCTTCAGCGTGCCGGTGCCTGTGGTGACCGGCACCACCTTCGCTCCCAGCAGTTCCATACGGAATACGTTCAGCGCCTGCCGTTCGCAGTCTTCCTTGCCCATATACACCGTGCATTCCATGCCCATCAGCGCCGCTACGGTAGCCGTCGCCACACCGTGCTGTCCGGCGCCGGTTTCCGCGATCACGTGCTGCTTGCCCATGCGTTTGGCCAGCAGGCACTGGCCTAATACATTGTTGATTTTATGTGCGCCGGTATGATTCAGGTCTTCCCGTTTCAGGTAAATTTTGGCGCCACCCAGGTCTTTCGTCATTTTTTCCGCATAGTACAGCATGCTGGGACGGTTGGCATAATCGCGGTATAACTGCCGCAGTTCTTCCCAAAAGGTTTCGTCCTGCTTGTACTGTTCATAGGCTCTTTCCAGTTCCAGCACCGCGTTCATCAGCGTTTCGGGAATGTACTGCCCGCCGTGGATTCCATATCTGCCTTTAGTCATGATACGCTCCTTTTCATGAATTGTTTTATAATCAAGAATTTGTACGACTATCTTGCCGGACTGATGCCGCCTTCATAGCGCTCAGCTAACGCTTCGAAGTCGCGTTGAGGACAAAGCTTCAAAAACTGTTCACGTTTGCTATTCCATGGGTTTAAGTGCCTGTGGCTACGAAACTCGGGCTGCGCCCTCAAACAGTCTTGCCACGACGGCACTTTTCACCTCATGGAATAACGCAAACGCTCTCAATGTTTTCTCAGCTTTATCCACAACGCTCAATTCACAGTTCCTCGCGCCCTGCGGGAGCGCTTCGCTTATTCAGGTGGCATCAGCCCGGGCAATTAAATTCAGATTTATACACCCGTACCGTCAAAGCAGGGAATGAATTCACCACTGGCCGCCTCTTCCTCCTGTACAAAGCCGTCTTCAATGCCGCTGGCGAACAGATAGTCCTCCACCTCTTTGTATTCTGACTGCGTCACCTTGCGATTCAGTTCAGGGTATTCCGCTGCGCGCCCGCAGGGCACATACTGATGCATGAGGCTGAACATGACGTCGCCCGGCTTAAAGGTCTGCGCCACCCAGTCGATAACGCGTTTTGTATTATCCATATAACCCGGCAGC
>JAFTZZ010000059.1 GCA_017460905.1 Acidaminococcaceae bacterium
GCTGTGGCAATACACTCCTCTAAGTAGTTGGACCACAAGGTAAAATCTAAAGTCCACAGCATCTGAATGTATTATACGTCACAAATAACAAAATTTTAAGAAAGGAAAGTATGGTATTAGCTTCTGAATATATCATACAAGGAGATTATATTATTTCAAATGCGACGTTCCCCACATACTTTATCAAGGGTACTGACGAGCTGGCGGCGCAGACCCGTCTGGACGCCATGGTCTTTGCCCAGCGCATTGCGCCAGAACTGAACATTACGGCTCGTTATGTCGGAGAAGAACCCACCGATAAAACAACTTTGGCTTATAATGAAGCCATGCGGGAAATGTTCCCTAACTACGGCATTGAACTGTATGTTATTCCCCGCAGGACAGACGGTGAGAATATTATCAGCGCTTCCCGTGTGCGCCGGGCGCTTGTCCAGGGAGACTGGAGTACGATTGAAGGCATGGTTCCGCCATCTACGCTGGTTTATCTGAAGAGTGACAAAGGTAAAGAAATCGTAAAACGCATCCAGTTGATGGAAACGATTAAATCATCCGGGAAAAACAAATCGTAACGGTAGCGAGGAATTATTAAAGAAGAACGGAAATGAAAGCATTCTAATTGAATTGACAAAAAAGTTCGCACGCGGATTTTCTGGCAAAACAGGTTAAGAAGGTGACTTCATGATGGATTTAGCAAAACGCAACAAAGAACTGATGAAAAAATTTGAACAGATGATTAACACTGCCGACGACGAACTGGCGGCAGAACTGGTAGCGGATGACGCGCCGTTTTATACCCCGGCCAGCCCGGAACCGTTGTATGGCGGCAAGGGATATCTGTCTGTCGTCCATTGGATGCGGCAGGGCTTTTCGGATGTGCAGTGGAAACTGAACGACATGGTTGCGGATGAAGAAAAAGTCGCCGCTTACTGGACGTTGACAGGCACCCACGACGGCGAATTTTTGGGAATCAGCCCGACAGGAAACAAGATTTCCGTATCTGTGATGAATTTTTATTATTTTAATGCCCAGGGAAAAATTACAAATGATATTGCCGCCGAGGGCATGATCGGTATTCTGCGCGGCATTGGCGCCGTGAAGTAATCATCGTATAAGAAAGAGGCAATAGCGCAAAAGTTCATTGCTTTCCTTACTATTTTTGCCGTCGGCCAAAGGCGGAGAAATGGAGACAAGAATAAAATGGAATTTCAAAAATTTGCAGATACTTACGTGGTTCGTTTGGATAAGGGGGAAGAAATCATTTCGTCCCTGCAGACGTTGTGCGAAAAGGAAGAGATAAAGCTGGCGAGTGTGGAAGGTATCGGTGCGGCGGATTGCGCCGTCATCGGCCGGTATGATGTGGCCAGCCGCCAGTACCACAAAAAGGAATTGGAAGGAGCGATGGAGATTACTTCGCTGATGGGGAATGTTACCCAAATGAATGGCGCGGTGTATCTGCACCTTCATATCAATCTTTGCGATTCGGAGCTGAACATTGTGGGCGGGCATTTGAACGAGTGCCGCATCGGGGCTACGGGCGAAATTATCATAAGGACAATTCCCGGCCAGGTGGGGCGCTTGCCAGATGAAGCGGTAACCGGGTTGAACTTGTTTCAATTTAGTTAATTGCAGGACTACGAATGAGGATTTGTAACAAGCCTGAATCTTTTTTGAATTGTATTTTTTGAATTGTAAATGATGGGAGGTATCTGTATGAAAAAGTTGTTGTCGTTTCTTTTTGTATCAATGCTGCTGGTTTTCTTTGCCCTGCCTGCAGGGGCGGCCACCCGGTGGGAATTAGGCGCAGCGGAGCGGAAGCAGCTGGATACGTTTTTCAGTAATTTTGCGGAAGCCCGCATTGGCAGTTTTGTGACTAACAACGAAATTCCCATGGAAACCTTTGTGCAGTTTGGCGTGCAGCATAACCTGATCAACCGTTATTATGACCTGGTCAACGTGCACGAGTACTATTCGGGCGTAAAAAAAGAAGCCGTGGAAGCGGCTGTCTACAAATATTTCGGAAAGCGCATCAATGCGGTTTCGACCAACCGGTATAAACTGGAAAACAATTTATATGTTGTTCCCAAGGCCGGCGGCGAAGGCGTGAAGTTTGCGCAGGTTGCGGAATGGAACAATAACGGCAACGGCGTGTGGACCGGCATTGCCAATGTTTACAAAGCGTCTTCGGGCTTTAACAATCCGTACGGAACGCCGGAGGAATGGAAAAAATACCCGGAGGATATTCCCGAGCTGGTAGCCCGGTACATGTTTACTGTGACCCGTTCCCCTTCTGACGCAGACCGTTATGTGCTGGTCGAATGGCTGGAACAGCGGTAAACCGGTTCGGAGAAACTGATATGCATTGTATAAAATTATGGAAACGAATGCTGCTGCTTCTGTTGGCGATATTGATGATGACCGGCTGCGCAATCGGAACGAAAGCCGCGGATAAAAACGGAAGCGAAACAGGCGGACAAAATAAAACCGGAACAACACCGGCTGTGATGACTGAAACAAAATCAGGGAAAGCGGAAAAAATGACAACGCAACGAATGTTAGTCAAATTCATTTACGATCAAAAAGAAATTGTGTTTGAACTGAACGAAACTTCGGTTTCCCGTTCCTTTTATCAGCAGCTGCCTTTGACAGTTACCATAGAAAACTACAGCAACAATGAAAAAGTGTTCCAGCCACCCCGGAAACTTAATTGCGAAAAAGCGCAGGAAGGCGACTGCCCGGCAGGAAGCATTGCGTATTTTTCACCTTGGAACAATGTTTGCCTGTATTATGGAAATGCGCCGCGCTACAGCGGATTGTATGTGATGGGCAAGGCCGTGAAGAACGCGGAACTGATCAGAGAGCTTTCAGGGAAAGTAAAAGTAGAAGCAAGCTGCACCGATTCAAAAAATCTGCTA
>JAFTZZ010000060.1 GCA_017460905.1 Acidaminococcaceae bacterium
CAATGTTGTTACCGCTCTTGGAAAGCTTGCCGTTGATTTCGCCCGTCATGGTAACGCCGGCCACCGGTTCGAAAGAATCAGGATAGTTATATGTTTTCGTTTCTTCTGCCATGTCCTTAAGCGTATCGTTTGCTTTCAGCAGCGTCATGGAATCATTCGCCGCAACGGTTTCCGGCGCTGCATAACTTATCTCAAACTTGTCTGTGCCAATAGCTGTCACGTTCGCATAATCATACTCTGTTGCGCTGCTACCGTCGAACAGGATCGCGCCCTTCTGCCAGTTCGCTGCGCCAATGTCAACCGTATCCGCTTTTTTGATGTCCGCTTTATACACCAGGCTCTTGCCGCCGTCGGCTGCCGCCACGCCCTTGGCCTGCGTACCGGACACCGTCACGTTGTTCTGCTCCTCGCTGAACGACACACCGTTATCAGCGTCATACTTGTTGGCGCCGCTGATGTTGGCGTCGTCGAAGAACGCGCCGCCCGCCGTTATAATGTTCTGGACTTGCCCAGCCGCAACCTCCGGCGCAGTGAAGCTGCCCGTCGCAACCTTCACGCTTCCCTCGTCCGCCGTCCACGTATCCGGAACACTAAACGCGGCGCCCTGCCAACCGGAAAGGTCCACATCCGTCATCTTTACTTCATTAATACTGTACTTCACTGCGCCGCTTTCCACCTTCACTTCACCCGTAGCGTTAGCAGTAAATACGGCTCCCTTGTCGTCCGTGTAACTGACTGCAACCGAACCTGCATCCGTCGGCGGCGTAACCGTTCCCGCCGTCATGCCCGTTACCGAAAGCAGTTCCATGGAACTGCTGCCGTCAGCTTTCAGCGCCGTCGTTGCATTACCTGTCACTTTCAGATTCGTTGCGTCCACATCCGTTGCGCCGTTGAATTTGTATTTCGTAGCGTCGTTGGTGTAATACGCTTCGCTGTCGTCCCACGTTACGCTGCCGTCAAACTTCACGCCGCTTACGTTTTTGTCGCCAACCTTATACAGAATCTGCGTCTTCGCATCATTCTGCTCCAGCGTGTCCTGATGCGTACCGCTGAACGTCAGAACCGTGCCGTCAATTTGATCCGCAAACGCAACGGGGTCACCGACATCTTGTTTCGTAAACGCTTTCAGTGTTGCGCCGCTGGCATCCTTAACGGCGTTCGTCGCGTCCACAACCACTACCGATTCCTTCGCCGCATCCAGGTTGGAGATGCTGAACCCATCGGCGTTGATCGTTGCGCCTGTCAAATCGTCGCCGCTGCCAAAGCTGCGCGCCGCCTTCGCCGCATCGAACGCGCCCAAAGTAATGCCCGTCACGTTTTTCTTATCCTGCTGATATACCAGCTGGCTCTTGTCATCGCTCACCTTCACACCGCCGCCGGTTGTCTCGCCGGTAATGCCCACACCGTTTACCGCTGTGTCGGTGATGGCGCCTCCATCATTCCATGCGCTGGCATCCAGTTTCACATTGGAAAAATCAGAACCGCTGGCAGCCGTCAGGATCGTTTTGGTGTCGCCGGGGTTCAGTCCGGTAACAGAGATGCCAGTTGTCTTCACGTTCGCGTCCTTCGTCGCCCAGCTGGCAGTTACCGCGGACGCCGTGCCGTTCCACTGCGACACATCAATGTCGCTTACCGCCACGCTGCCCACCGTGTACTTCACCGCGCCACCTGCTGAAGTCACATTGCCCGTTGCGGTGGCGGCAAAGGCAATCTTCTTGTCGTCCGTGTAATTGATCCCGATTGTCTTGCCCGTGCCGTTGGCAACCGTTGTGGTAATACCCGTGGCGTTGTTCACCAGCGTGATGGAATCATTCTTCTTCAACGCCTTAGTGGTGTCAGCAAACGTCAGCCCTGTCGCGTCCACAGTGTTCGCCGTTGCAAAGGACGAACCAGTCAGGTCCCGCGCCGCAGTTGCGGTATCAAACTCGCCGAAGGTAATCTTGCTCACCGTGCTGGCGCCTTTGGAATAGTTGATAGCTTTCTTGTCCGCCGCCAACGATACCTTTTCACCGGTCACCTGCGTCGTCAGCTTTACGCCGTTCACGCCGGTGTCTTCTGTCTGCTCGCCTCCTGTGCCTCCGCTGATCACCACACCGTCCGTGGTAATCGTAACACCAGTGCCGCCGGAATAATTCAGCGTAATCGCACTCAAATCACTTCCGGATTTCAGCAACGCCATGGTTCCGGTAGAACTGGCCGGATCAAATTTCAAATTTTTAATATCAATCGCGCCCACATTTTCCACCGTTGTCGCTTCCAGCGCCGCCACGGTAGTGCTCCAGTTTACGCTGTGGTACACAATGGTCTCAAAATTGGCAGCCTTCTTTACTGTATTATTGGAAGAACCAGTCCACGCGCCGGTCACGCTGCCGTCCTTGGTGCCGCCCACGTGCAGCTCGTTGCCGGTATAAGCAGACAGATTGCCGCCATATACTTCCGCATTTTCCAAGCCAGTAGTGGAACCGGTCAGGTTGACGGTGTTGCCAGTTGTTGCGCCGCTGCTGGATCTAGTCCAACCGCCATAGATTTGCGTGCCTTTTGCGCCGCTTACCGTACCGCCGCTGAGAGTCACGGTGTTACCGGTCGCTGCATTAACTGCTTCAGACTTGCCGCCATAAATAAATGCATAATTTCCGTTGCCAACGGTTGCCGTTCCGCTTACGGACACCTTGTTATCATTTGCGTTGCCTTGATCAGCAAAACCGCCGATTACAGGGTCGGTCATCGTGCCGCCGGAAATATCTACCGTATTGCCGGTCGCCACGCCACCGGAATCGGAATAGCCGCCGTATACAGCTGCTTTTATCGTCCCTCCTGTAATATTCACCGTATTGTCGTTGGCGCTTCCCACATAAGTCTGGCCGCCGTGCATGTAGTTGGACGATACGGCCGTACCTCCGAAGTTCACTGTATTGTTGTTTGCGTTACCGTAATCGGAATACCCGCCCACAGGATGGCGTAATGTTCCACCAGTTACCGTCAGCGTATTATCGGTTGCGTCGCCATAAGCCCATCCACCTGTTACGATGCCTTGCACGTTGCCGCCGCTCATGGTCGCAGTATTATTCTTTGCATTTCCTTCTTTTGCATAGCCGCCCCAGACTTCTCCATACACCGTGCCGCCAGTAACGGTAACGTTGTTTCCGTCAGCCGCTGTATCGCCGCCTGCGGTTCCTTTTTCGGAATAGCCGCCATAGACCTTGCTGTCATAAATAGTAGATTTAACACCTCGTATCGTGCCGCCGCTGATCTCAACTTTGTTGCTTTTTACGTCGCCGGTTACATTGCTTTCCAACGAACCGCCGTACACATTACCAGTCACCGTGCCATCGATAATGTGAACTTCGTTACTGTTCACATTGCCAACATCATAAAACACGTCGTTCGGATCATCACTGGTAAAATTGTTATCGGAATCATCAAGACGACCGCCGTACACATTGCCGGTCACAGAACCTTTATTGATATACACTTTGTTTACTGTTTTGTCACGGGATGAGCCGAAAGCGCCCATCACATTACCGGTAACAACTGCGCTGCCGTCAATGGTCACTGTATTTCCAGATGCGGTTGCAGTATAATAACCATCTTTGCCACCAGTTATGTCTCCTGTCACAGTAGCGGTACCATTAATAAAAACCTTGTTGTCATTAGTTTGTTCCGTTGAACCACCACTATTCATGCCGCCAACTACCGCGCCTTCCCAAGCGGTAGAATTCACCGTGCCGCCGCTGATACGAACCTCGTTTTCGTTAGCTTTACCGCCATAGCCATATATACTTGCTCCGTAAACAGTGCCAGTAATCTGGCCGGCGTTTATGTAAACCTTATTTTCAGTCGCATCACCATAAACGGCATAATAGCCGCTCAAGTCTGCACCGTAAATGCTTTTTATTGTGCCGCCATTGACAGTAACAGAATTCTTGGTAACTGTACTGGTTTTCGTTCCCGTCTCTTCGCCCCAGGCAGAACCACCTGTAACAGACTGCGTAATCTTGGTACTGTCGCCATTAACCGTAACCGAATTGCCACTGACCGTTCCGTAGGGAACCCCCGCTCCGACAAACATTCTCCAATCGGGAGCGCTGGTAATGTTAACAGCATACCCTTGTGCCTCAGTTGGCGGAGTTGCGCTTGCACCATCAAAAAACATATTGCCATAACCGTAATCATTTTGGTAAGTTGTGCCACCAGATTCATACGTAAAGTTTGCCTGGGTGAAGTTCTTCGTGGCGCCACCTTTTGTTACAGAACCAGAGATTACCGGATCTGCCGCTTCCGCCACCGGGCTTCCGAAACCCACGCCGCCAATCAATGCAACCGCCACGCCTACCGACACCGCAGCCATACGCAGTGAACGGGCGCCGCAGCCTTTGGTATTACGTTTCGCCAGCTCGCTGGTCACCACGTAGCAATGCTTCGCCTTGCTCCACACAACTTTGTAAATTTTATTCATGTTCTCCTCCTCCGGACCGCCGCTCTTTTTATCTGTGCACGCAGACGCGTTTCATCGGCGCGGTCTCAAATTTGATTTTGTATTTTATCTTTTTTATGGAAACACTGATTAAATGAGTTTGTGCGATGACCGAGCGCTTTTTGCGAATGACAAGGAAGTGGCTCGAAGGCGCAGCGGGGCTGCGTCAAGAGACAGTGACGAAGTCATTCACGAAAAGCGCCGGTAAGCGTGCAGACGAATTAATCAGTGGTTCCTTATATTTCACTGCCGGCTGTACGCCGCAGGTGATAAACATTGATTGTTACGGTTGCTTCATGACGATCCGATGTTTCACACAGGTTTTTCTTGCACACAAATGTAAACTGCGTTACAATAAAGTTGCGGAAAGGTTGCGCCAGTCAGAAAGCGAGGCGAAAATTTGCAAAAAAACATTGACTGGGACGCAGTAACCATCTCAAACAATTTCCTGTTTCAGGAAATCCTGCGCAACAAATCGCTCTGCAAGCAACTTTTAGAATGTGTCCTGCACATACAGATTAGAACAATCCGTTACACAGAAACGGAAAAGACGATGAACGCTCAATTGAGTAGTAAAAATACCCGGCTTGATGTGTATGTGGAAGATAACTACGGAAATATTGCTGACATAGAAATGCAGACCACCAATAACAAAGGCGTGATAAACTACGATGAGCGGGATGAAAAGACTGTCATCAGCGAGCTTCCTTTACGGACGCGCTACTATCAGAACATCATCGGCACCAACATGCTGCGTAAGGGCATGCACTATCGTGAATTGAAAAAGGCTTACGTTATTTTTATCTGCACTTTTGACCCTTTTACATTGGGCCTGCCTGTCTATCACTTCACCTATCGCTGCAGGGAAAACTGCAATTTGCAGATGGGCGACCTGACAGAGAACATCTTCCTGAATGTGAAAGCGGCAGATAAAACTGACGACGAAGAATTGGCAGCTTTTCTCCGTTATGTGAACGGACAGTGCGCCACCACTTCGTTTACCCGGCAGCTTGATAAGGAAGCCATGCGCATTAAGAATAATGACGACTGGAGGTTAAGAGCTATGACATTAGATATGGAAATTCAGGATATGAAATACCACATCGCAAAACGCGAGCGAGAAAAAGGCAGAAAAGAGAGAACTATTGAAATTGCCAAAGCAATGTTGGCTGACGGTATGGAAATTTCCAAAGTTGCTAAACTGACCAAACTGTCTACTAAAGAAGTAGCGGCTTTGGTGTAACTGCTATTGTATCGATTTGAATATTGACATATAATGCGTGCATAATTTGAATTTTGAAATTTCAAAAATATAATTGTGACTGCGCATCCTTTCCCAAAATGCCTGCCAGCACGGCGGGCATTTTTTATCTTCCAGTCACCTTAATCTTGAACCGGAACCGCTCCCAGTACTCTTCCGGCAGCAGCGAACGCAAAACCCTGTCGCACAACTGGCAGCGCCCGCAGTCGTTACACTCACAGGTCAGCAGCCTGTCCGGCACCTTATCCAGCGTAATGGCCCGCAAAGCGTTCTCCGGCAACATGCGCCGGGCAAACATAACCGTCCCTGAAATCATCAGGTCCGTCAGCGCCATGTCATTATTTTCCGAAAGGTACGCGTCCATGGTCTTAAAGGGATAGTCGCCGGCGGAATTGCGCCCTGCGATTTTATAGATGTCAACGTATTCATCAAAGTGCTTCTGCCAGCGGGGCAGTATCCAGTTGGCGCGGAACAGGTCCCCTACGCCGTTCTGGCAGCAGCTCAGAATGCCGGCATAGCAATGCAGCGAAATGGAAAGATTATGCCGGAATGAGTTGGGGCAGCCGGAAAGGCAGCCTTCGTTGATCAGGCATTTCAGTTTGTAGCCCGCCTCGTGCATCTCTTTTAACCGAGCGGGCCTGCGCAATATCTCTCTCGGAGGATTGAAAACGGCGACGCCGCACTTTTCCCGCCAGATTTCCATCTGCCGCCGGTCCCACTGGTACGCGTTGCAGGAAGTGTGGATTTCCAGCTCCGGCAAAAGCGCATGCACCAGAACCGCCACCTGATATTCAGAAATGATAAAGCCTTCCAGCTGGTACCGGTTCGCCAGCCTGCACAGGCTGACAGCAAACTCCTTCAGCTCTTCCTCGGACTGAAACTGATAGTACATAGCGTTCACCGGACAGATGCGCCGCACTTTCCCCTTGGAAATGCGTAAAAATTCAAAGCAGTTCCGGATATATTGCGCGCGTTTCTGCCTAGCCTCTTCCGAATACATCCGGCTGCCGTCTTTTCCGTCAAAGGTGAACCGCACATGGGAAATCATCTCGCCTTCGTCGAAGGGCAGCTCGCAATACACGTGGTCAATGTTTTGTTTACGTTTTTCCGCTTCCTGCAAAAACCATTCCGGGTCCGTGCCGTTATACGGAAGGGAATAGATACGGTGATTTGAGTTCATGGTCATCGTCCTGTTCTGTTTGCTGACGCAAAACACAATTTAACTTTTTGCATTTTTTTATGCCGCTCATTTCAATTTGCTTCTATTTCGGTTTGGTCACTCTTATTTCAGTTTGCTCATTATAAGGAAGAAAAAATTTCATTTCCCTACTTATGAAAGTAACAACAAAACTTGCACAATTGCTGCTTCGAGTGCTATCTGAAAAGTTCCTGCTGTACCGCGGTACAGTTTTTTAGTTATCCCCAGATGAAACCTGTACTTTTGTGGATAACTACCTGTACTTTTGTGGATAAGTCGGGAAAATATATAAAAACCTTACTTTAAAATAAGATTACGGTTTGGTATAATCATATGAAGAAAAAATATCCATATTGATTCCATTGCAACAGCAGGCAAAGTATCTTTTTACGTCTGCCGGACAGAATTTGCCGACAACATCCGGAAAGGAGGACAGCCATGCCCTGGAACCTGATATTGCTCAGCGGTTCTTTGTTTTTCATCTATGTGATGATTTATATCGCGCTGCTCACCTCCTCTCTTGCCCTGGCCGGAAAAGCCGGGCCCATGGAAATGAACCTGTGGCTGCTGACTGCGCCTTGCGCCGGGTTTATGCTGTTCGCGTTCACCTTCCGCCGTTTTTCCCAGAAGCAGTTCCGGCAGTTACTTTCCCTGTTCGTAGGCCTTTTGGGCATTGCCATCGTCCTGCTGGCGTCAGGGATAACAGCGAATGCCGGTTCTGTCTGTACAGGCGCAGGCCTGCTTCTGTTGCCGCTGGGAATCGGATATGTTTACGGTTACAATCACTACCTGATGTGCCGCTGGCTTCCTCCGGCACGCCGGGGTCTGTGCATCGGTCTGGGAATCGCGCTGCCAAATATTCTCCAGTTCCTGGTGGACTGGCTGCTGCGGGTCACAGCTGCCCCGCCCCTGTTTCTCTGGGGCCTGCTGCTGGTCGTTCTTGCGATGCTGGCAACGCTGCTGCTGCGGACGAAATCCTGGGGCTTTGAGGAACAGCCCATTGCGCCTAATCCGTTGCTCATCCGCAACCTGCCGCTGCTCTGCTGCATTGGCGCAGCGATGGGACTGTTAATTGGGCTGGACGATTCCCTCAGTCTTGCCCGCTACAGCGAATATGCAGACTGGCACTTTCTCTCCCGTCTGTTCAGCGCCATCGGGTTTATGCTGGCGGGCTGGTTTGCGGATCATCACCCCATGTGGCTTCCGCTGGCCGCGTTGCTGTCCAAGGCAGTTGTACTGGCGTTTCATGTGCTGGCACTGGAAGGCTATCCCTTTTGGATCGCAGTGTGCGGCGATGCGTTTTTCTCAGCGTCACTGGGCCTGTTTGTAATCTGGCTGTTTCTTGCCGTGGCGCTGCATACGCGGCGTCCCGAACTCTGGGCCGGTATGGGGCGGGCAACGGAGCTTCCGGTGGCAGGCCTGGGGGCCATGCTCGGCATTTTCCTAACGGATTCGCTGCCCTCTTCGGCTATCATGCTGGTTTATATGGCAGTTACCCTGCTGGCAGTCATGTTGTTTTACCGTTGTTTCCTGCTTTATTCCGATACACTGGAACGCGCCCGTACTCCAATCCTGCTGCCCCACACTGACGACAGAAGCAGTATGATACCGGCAACAACGGAGGAAGACTGCTATCCCGCAACATTTGCGGCGGAAACGGAAGCAGCAAGCACAGTCATTGATGAACCTGCACCGAATCCGTTTGATGAAGTAATACCGCTATCTTCTGTCAGCGAACCGTCAGAACCTGACAAACCGCAAGGCGAAGCAATGTCTGCAGAAAATTCCGGACAGACTGTTTCAGAAGAAAGGCTGCGGGAATATAAAGCATTTTACAACCTTTCCGTCCGCGAAACCGATGTGCTACGGGAAATCCTTCTGAATCATTCCATCAGCGAAATTTCAGAAGTTTTATTTATCTCACCGCGTACTGTTAAATTTCACATTTCAAGCATCCTGAAAAAAACAGGCGCTGTCAGTCAACATCGACTGAAACGCCTGCTTGAAGAACATGATAAAATTATGAATGATCGTTGAACAATCCGAAAATGAACAGCAAAAAAATTAGGGAACGCAGAATGAAACTCTGCGTTCCCTTTTTTTAACCCTTGAAAAACGTTCCGAAAATCCCTCTGATCAGGCTGGCACCTAAATTACCGCCCACGGTCTTGCCTACGTTACCGGCAACAGAGCCGCCTAAGGTGCGGCCAACCTGCCGCCCTACAGATCCTAATACGCTGCTGCCTACGTTCTTGATCATGCGGTTCTTTTCCGCCGCCGCTTTTTCGGCTTCCCGGGCTGCTTCTTTTTCGGCTTTCTCCTGCGCCAGCGCCGCGGCCTTCGCTTCCTTTTCCGCTATCTTCGCCTGCTCCGCCGCAGCCTTCGCTTCTTCCGCTTCCTTGGCATCCGCCATCTGCTGGCGCTGCAGGAACTCATACGCAGAATCCCGGTCAAAGTAGTTTGCATATTTGCTGTACAGCAGACTCGATTTGATCGCCTGGTCGCGCTGCCCGTCAGAAATGGAACCCATGCTGCACTGAGGCGGCAGGATAGAAACCTTCTGCACGATACCAGGGATACCGTCTGCTCCTAAGAAAGAAACGATCGCTTTGCCGGTACCCAGTTCCATAATGGTAGACGCCGTATCAAATTCCGGATTCGGTCTGTAGGACGCCGCCGCCGCTTTTACTGCGCGCTGATCTGCAGGCGTGTAAGCCCGCAGCGCATGCTGTACCTTGTTGCCCAGCTGCGCCAGGACGCCGTCCGGAATATCCTTGGGATTCTGGGTGCAGAAATAAATACCCACGCCTTTGGAACGGATCAGCTTCACCACTTGCTCAATCTTATCCAGCAACGCCTTGGACGCGCCGTTGAACAGCAGGTGCGCTTCGTCGAAGAAGAAGACCATCTTGGGTTTCGGCAGGTCACCTACTTCCGGCAGAGTCTCGAACAGTTCGGACATCATCCACAGCAGGAAGGTGGAGTACAGTTTTCCGTTATTGATCAGGCTTTCGCTGTCCAGAATGTTGATCATCCCTTTGCCGCAGTCCTGGGTCAGCCAGTCGGTGATGGCCAGGGCCGGTTCGCCGAAGAAGATGTCGCCTCCCTGTGTTTCCAGGGCCACGATGGCACGGATGATAGCCGTAATGGATGCCGGGCTCATTTTGCCGTATTCGGCTTCGAATTTTGTGCGGTTTTCATTCACAAAATTGAGCATAGCCTTCAGGTCTTTGGTGTCGATCAGCAGCAGCTGATTGTCATCCGCAATCTTGTATACGATATTTAAAATAGCGCTCTGCAGATCATTCAGCTCCAGGATCCGGGCCAGCAGCAGGGGACCGATCTCGGAAACGGTGGTACGCAGGGGAATGCCCTTCTGCCCGAAAATATCCCATACTGTTACAGGGCAGCCCTTATATTCGAAGCCTGCTTCCGCCAGGCCAAACTTCTGGATCCGCTTCTGCATATCTTCCGTGTTGACACCGGGGCACATCATGCCCGCGACATCGCCTTTCACGTCGGCGATGAACACTGGCACGCCCATCTCACTGAAGCTTTCTGCCATTACTTTCAGGGTGATGGTTTTGCCTGTACCGGTAGCGCCCGCCACCAGCCCGTGACGGTTCGCCATCTTCGACAGGATAAAAATGTTTTCGCCTTTATCATTATTGGCGATCCAGAGTTTTCCGTCTTTTAACATTCCGCTTCCTCCTTAAAATTGAAGTTTAACTCCTGTTTACTACAACTATTTTAACACGAAACAGACGAACTTTCCATAAATAAAAAAGAAAACTGTGCCTGAACTCATAAAAAATTCAGGCACAGGACTTTTAACTCGTTTACTGCTGAACGCTTCTTCTGCGCATCATCATCAGTACCAGGCAAAGAATAATGATACCGAAGATCAGGGACAGAACCGCGCTCTTGGTAAAGCCGGCCACCAGGAAGGTGAAGAAGGAAACGACAGCCACCGTCATAGCGTACGGAATCTGCGTCGTAACATGATTCAGGTGGATACACTGGGCGCCAGCCGACGACATAATCGTCGTATCGGAAATCGGCGAGCAGTGGTCGCCGCAGACCGCGCCTGCCATGCAGGCGGAAATGGAGATGATCATCAGCTGATGGTCAACGCCCTGGAAGCAGGATACTACGATAGGAATTAGGATACCGAAGGTTCCCCAGGATGTACCGGAGGCAAAGGCCAGGCCAACCGCAATCAGGAAGATGATTGCCGGCAGGAAGTTCATCAGGTTGCCTGCGGAACTTTCCACCACGCTTGCTACATATTTCGCAGCGCCCAGGCTGTCGGTCATCGCCTTTAAGGACCAGGCAAAGGACAGGATCAGCATCGCCGGAACCATCTGCTTGAAGCCTTCCGGCAGGCAGTCCATGCAGTCCGCGAAGGGCAGGGACTGGCGGACCAGGTAAAACGCCACGGTGATGATCAGGGCAACGGCAGAGCCCAGTACCAGGCCCACGGACGCATCGCTGTTGGCAAAAGCGTCAACGAAGCCTTTGTCTTCAAAGAAGCCGCCGGTGTAAATCATGCCGATGACGCAGCAGACGATCAGCATAATAATCGGCAGCACCAGATCGATAACGCTGCCGATCTTTTCGCCCTTTTTCATGGTCTCGGCCGCTTCTTCCGTAATACCGGTGGTAAACAGATCGCCTTTCAGGGCATTTTCTTCATGAACCTTCATAGGACCGTAATCAATGTTCAGCCAGATGATCAGGACCATCATAGCCAGCGTGAGCAGCGCATAGAAATTGTACGGAATAGACTGTACAAAAATACTGATGCCGTTTTCACCTTTAACAAAGCCGGAAACCGCAGCAGCCCAGGAAGAAATCGGTGCAATGATGCAGACCGGCGCCGCCGTGGAGTCGATCAGGTACGCCAGCTTGGCACGGCTGATGTTGTATTTGTCTGTTACCGGCCGCATAACGGAGCCGACGGTCAGGCAGTTGAAATAGTCATCGATAAAGATCAGGCAGCCCAGCAGCATGGTTGCCAGCTGTGCCCCGGCACGGCTCTTGATATGAGTGGAAGCCCACTGCCCGAAAGCAGCGGAACCGCCGGCACGGTTCATCAGCTGTACCATCATACCCAGAATGATCAGGAAAATCAGAATGCCCACATTCCATTTATCCGATAAAACTGTCAGCAGGCCTTCCTGGAACACCTGGTTCAGCGTCCCTACCAGGTCAAATCCGGCATTCAGGAACGCGCCTGTCAGAATTCCCAGGAACAGCGAGCTGTATACTTCCTTGGTAATCAGCGCCAGCGCAATCGCAATTACCGGAGGCGTCAGTGCCCAGGCAGTCTCCTTTACCGGCATATGGTTATGCACTACCGCATATGCCAGTCCTGCCAGCACGATTACCACCGCAATCAGCGACAGATACGTTAACGTTTTCGGTTCTCCCTTTTTCACAACATTCATCCCCCACCATTATAAATTTTTAATACATAACAGTTGAATTATAATATTACTTTACCTTAAAACAGTAAATCTGTCCAGTAAAAAAGCATAAAAGGTTTTTTTCTGTGTAATATATCAATAAATATGTTAAATTTGATAAATTTTTTCACGAAATTTTGTTATAATAATAAAAACAATCCGTATCGTTTTGGAGGAATACCATGCATACACTTTCCAAGAAATTAATCGCCGCCTTCCTGCTTTCCTGTCTGGCAACAACCGTTTCCGTTTACGCAGAAACGCCTGCCGCTGCAAAAGCTGCTGAAAACTCCCTGCCAACGGAGCATAAAACTGACGCCCACAGCGCCGTAACCCAGACGAGCCTGATGCAGGCGCCGTTATCCACCACGACCATCACCGCGCAGGAAATTGCGGATAATCACTATCAGGACGTAGCGGAAGCGCTGGCCTACGCGCCCGGCGTAACCGTAACGCCCGGCTCTGTCAACACGAACCATCAGGTAGTGCGTATCGACGGCGATGACCGCGTAGCTGTTTTCATCGACGGGCGCAAACAGAATCTGGAAAGCGGTTTTGCCGACGGACGGGCGACCTACGACCTGGACATGGCCCCGCCGACAGCGGCGATTGAACGTATTGAAATTTTACACGGCGCTGCCGGCGACAGCTTCCTGAACTACGACACTCCCGGCGGTGTCATCAATATTATCACTAAAAAAGGCGGGGATCACAATTTCAAATTTGAAGCAGCCCGCGGCCCTTACGACGCCTGGCGCTGGGAAACACAGCTGGAAGGCAGCGGCAAAGGCTGGAGCTGGATCGGTACCGGCGGACGTTCCAATCTGGAAGAACTGCGCTACAAAAGCGCGGACGGCAGCAAAGAAACCATGCCCAACTCCACGGTCAACCGCCGCGAAATGTATTACCGTATTGACCGGCAGCTGACAAAGACCAGTTCCCTGAACTTCACTTACGGTCATTTCAGCAACGACCGGGGCCTGTGGTATTCGCGCCAAAATCCTACAGACTACAATTACGAAAAAATGGCCAACCATCTGGCGCTGACCTACAACTATAAAGAAAATTCCGCGGTTCCCGGTTACATCTCGTTGTATCATTACTACAACCAGGGCGACACCTATCGCCCCACCGGCACAAAAAATCAGGAAGACCTGCTTTCTTACGGACGCTGGAAAACCAACACCAACGGCATCGACTGGCGCGACGGCTGGAAAATCAGCAAAGACCACATCATCTCGGCCGGACTGACCTGGCGCCACACGTCTGCAGATAATGAAACAAATTACAATGTCGCCGGTAATCCTGCGGCAGGCGCGCCTGTTCCCGGCTTCCCCGGCGTGGACAATCCCAACCGCAGCTTCGGGAAGAATTATGAAAAGAGCATGAGTACGGTATCAGCCTTTATCAAATCAGCACGCCGTTTTAACAAACTGATCCTGACCGGTACCAGCGCTCTGGCACACGCCAGCGGGTTTGGTACGCACTATGTTTCCTCTGGCGGCGCAGAATATCGTCCCGACAAAAAAACTGCTTTCTATGGTTCTTTACAGAATATCTACGCATTCCCTACATTAGATGAACTGTATTATAATAATAAGCGAATTCAGGGAAATCCCAATCTGGAAGCGGAAAAAGGCTGGAAAATAAGCGGCGGTATCCGCCATCAGTTCAATCAAAAAGTGTCCGCCGACATCAGCGGATTTTTAAGCTACACCAAAAATCCGATTTTATGGTACTACAACGCCGGCACGCAGCAGTGGCGGCCTGACAATTACCAAGGCCTGCACCAGCAGGGCATCCAGCTTTCCGTCACCGACGCGTTCAGTCCGAAATACAATGCTACATTCTCCTACACCTATACCAACTCCAACACCGACTGGGGCAG
>JAFTZZ010000061.1 GCA_017460905.1 Acidaminococcaceae bacterium
CGGCGAAATTCCCAAAAAGGGTGATTCGTTTACGTATCAGGATTTGCAGGTTGAGGTTACCAAGGTCGACCAAAACCGGGTGAAAAAGATTATTGTTACACGGCTGCCTAAAAATTAAAAATTTGGATCGTATAAAGTGTTCTTTGCCGGATAAAGATGGCAATGCTGTTGTTGAAACAATATTATTTATTAGTCGGTTCCTGCATCCCCATCTGCTGCCGGAACAGCTTCCGCAGCCAGTCCACAAAGATCATGGACAGGGCGCAAAGCAGAACGATGCCCCATTCCTGCCCGTTCAGCGGCGCCATGCGCAGCAGTTTGCCGCCTAACAGCGTCAGCAGGAACTGAATTGAAAGAATGCCGCCCATAACCTGGACAAAGCCCATGTTTTCAGAAATATGGTCAAGCAGGTTCAAACCTTCCACCCGGACATTGAATCCGTTCGCCACCGCCATAAAAATGTAAGCGCAGAAAAATCCCGTATAGGTGTATATATGATCCGGCGCATCGCGGAACAGGGAATCCACCCAGACACTTTTATAAAACGCAACGGCAACCAGGGTCATCCATAATCCGCTCAGCAAAATAGTGGACGCCATGCCTTTGGAAACCAGCGGCGCGCTTCGCCGTTTGGGCTTTTCCTGCATGTAGCGTTCCAGCGCAGGTTCGCCGCCAAAAGCCAGGGCCGCCAGCGTATCCATCACCAGATTGATCCACAGGATCTGGATAATGGTCAGCGGCTTTTCCACGCCGATAAACGGCGCGATAAAATTGATCAGCACAGCGGAAACGTTGATAGACAGCTGGAACGTAATGAATTTACAGATGGAATTATAAATCGTCCGCCCATATAAAATCGCCTGTTTGATAGACAGGAAATTATCATCGAGAATGACAATATCGCCAGCCTCTTTGGCAACCTCCGTTCCGCTGCCCATAGCGAAGCCTACGTCCGAGCGTTTTAACGCAGGCGAATCGTTAACGCCGTCCCCTGTCATGCCCACCACCAGATTCATCTCCTGGGCCAGCGTTACCAGGCGCAGTTTGTCCAACGGCAGTGCGCGGGACACTACCCGCAGCTGGCGCAGGTTCGCTTTCACTTCCTCATCCGTCATAGCCGCCAGTTCCTGGCTGGTCCACACCTGTTCCTGCGGTTCTTTCAGAAGGCCAGCGTCTCTGGCAATGGCTACTGCCGTCTCCTTCCGGTCCCCGGTGATCATGACGATCTGCACACCTGCGCTGTGTACCTGCTGAATCGCCTGCACCGCTTCCGGACGCACTTCATCCCGGATTGCCAGGATTCCTGCCAGCACCAGACCTTTTTGCGGAAGCTCCGTGCCTTTCACCTGCTGTGGATAGGTACATAACGCCAGCATGCGAACGGCCCGTTCCGCCAGTTCCAGCATCCGCTTTTCCAGCGCCTGCCGCATGCCCTCTGTAAAAGGCAGGCAGCGTCCTTCTTCATCCCAGTAATAATCACATAACGGCACCAGCTTTTCCGGCGCGCCTTTGGCCAGCGTGTATTCGCGCGCACCCTGCACGCCTGCAAAGGAATATTTATTAGTGCTGTTAAAAGGCACAAAGTAATTCCGCAGGGGCAGCGTCACTGTACGGTATTCCCCGATATACTGGCTCAGGGCGCGTTCCGTAATATTCCCTCCCAGGATTTTGCCGTTGGCAACTGCCGCAGATGTATTCAGCACCACGTTTTCATACGTGTATTCTTTAATAGCTCCCGGCAGTTTTTCAAACGAATCGTATTCTTTCAGATTGCCGGTTATAAAACCGATGACTTCCAGCTTTCCTTTGGTAATGGTCCCGGTCTTATCCGTAAACAGCAGGTTCAGGCTGCCCGCTGTTTCAATGCCGCTCAGCTTACGAACCAGTACGTTGTCACGCAGCATCTTCCGCATGTTCAGGGAAGAAACGATGGCAATCATCAGCGGCAGCCCTTCCGGCACCGCCATCACAATGATGATTACCGCTAAAATCAGCGCCTGTACCACATCGCTGAGGGCCTGCGCAGTGTTCGCCAGATAGGCAGCCACGCCTCCGGCCAGAAACACTTTATGCAGCAGTACTGCACAAAAAATCAGTATGCCTCCTGCGTAGCCGAAATAACTGATCTTATCGGCCAGATGCTTTAATTTTAATTTCAAAGGACTGTCCCGGTCCACCTCTTTCAGTTCCTGGGTCAGCTGTCCATAAACGGAAGCATCGCCGATTTTTTCCGCCCGCATGATGCCCTGTCCTTCTACTACGACAGAACCTCGGTAAAGTCGGCAGGGATTCAGGAAATCTGTTTCTGTTCCCCAGATAAAATCAGGCGGCGCCGGTTCTTTTTCCGCTTCTTCACTTTCCCCGTTCAACGCAGCCTGATCCAGTTTGACGGTTCCGTCCAGCAAGATGCCGTCAACCGGGACCTTATCCCCGCTTTCCAGCTGTACCGCATCCCCGATGACAATATCGTCAATGCGGACAGCTACAGGCAGCCCGTCACGCCATACCTTACAGGTAATCTGGCTGGCTTCTTCCTGCAGCTTCTGAAACGCGCTTTCATTATTATATTCAGACAGCGTGGAAACAAAGGTCGCTAACAGGATAGCCACAAAGATGCCTGCCGTTTCCAGCCAGTCTGCCTGTCCCATGTATACGAAAACAATATTGACCAGCAGAGCGACAATCAGGATCCGGATAATCGGGTCCTGAAAATTTTCCAGCAGTTTTTCCAGAAATGTCTGGCGCGGCGGTTTGCTCAGCGCGTTATTTCCGTATTGTTTTAATGACTGCGCAGCCTCTTCGCTGGTCAGACCGAATTTTTTCATAAGGTCTCCTTAAAAGTGGAATTCATAGGTAAAACAACAAGTATGCGCAGAGCAAAAACTGTTCGCGCATACTCATTTCATTTATATTACAAGTTTTCCATATCCTCAATCAATGAACCAGATGGATTGGGCTTTCGTCTTCTGCTTTTTCTTCCAGGTTCACCCCTACCGGACCGCCTACAACTGCAGGCAGACGCAGTAATTCGCTTTCCAGATGAGGCTGGATTACGTTCAGCAGCATGACCAAGATTACTTCCGGATCAAAGGTCTCGTCGTTGGCAATCAGGCTGCAGTCCAGTTCCAGGTTTCCATCAGGAGTGATGACATACTTAAAAGCGCCGAACCGGTGATTCAGCTGGTTGATGTATTTCAATACGTCAACCTGATTCTGTTCATTGACAACCTTGTGTCCAACCAGCACTTTGATCATCCCATAAATAGAATCGTTCAGCTGTACCTGGACAAACTGCTGCTGTCCTGCCGTCTGCAGACCGCTGAAATACACCACCGTACGGAACTGGTCGTCATATTCTTCCTTATGGAATCCGCTGACTTCACGTTCCTTCATGAACGCGTCAAATTTTTCGGCTTTTACTCTGGGCTGGTCGCCGGTTTTCATCTGA
>JAFTZZ010000062.1 GCA_017460905.1 Acidaminococcaceae bacterium
ACTTCCGGCATAGGCGCGCACCAGTCCTCCGGCGCCCAGCTTGATTCCACCGAAATAGCGGGTCACAACGGCAGCGATCTGTTGCAGTTCCTGCTTGCGCAGTACGCCCAGCATCGGTATTCCGGCGGTACCGGAAGGCTCGCCGTCATCGCTGGACCGCTGATGCTGTTCGTCAATGATATACGCGCTGCAATTATGCGTGGCGTCCCAGAATTCTTTTTTCACAGCTTTGATAAAATCCTGCGCTTCTTCCTCTGTTTTTACTTTTTTTAAAGAACAGATAAACCGGCTTTTGGAAATAACCTGCTCTGTTCTGATATCTTTTGCTATCGTCAGATTCATGATGCGTTCCTTAAATGAGCTTCACCCTAACCCTGTCTGTATTATTATAGCACAAAAAAGACATAAACCTTTTACAATGCCCGTCCTTTTTCATGCTATTTTAACAACTATTGTCTCATACAAAAAAACTGCTTGCATTCCGAAAACTTTTCTGCTACTATCTCTTTGGAACACAGCCGGGGCGGAAGGCATCCAATCTCCCTGGAGCTTTACCGGTTCACCTGCGTTGCCGTTTCCAAAAAAAGTCATAACATCGCTTGGATCTGTAATGACCGGGACGAGACGCAAACAGTATAAATTATTGCGCATCTGTCCGGATGCGCATTTTTTATACTCCGCTCCGGCAAAGCTTGGATCCCTGGCAAAAGGAGGAATCATGAAAAAGCTTTGTGAAATGATTGGAAAGTATTTCGGTGTAGTAATTATCCTGTTCTTTATCGGGGGCATGACCTGCCCGCCCGCCTTCACCTGGGTACTGGGCAAGCTGGCCGGTTTTTCCCTGCTGAGCATGATGCTTGGTATCATCATGTTCGGTATGGGCACGACCATGGAACTGAAGGATTTTAAACTGATCCTGCAGCGTCCCCGCGATGTATTCCTGGGAGCCGTTGCCCAGTACGCCATCATGCCGTTCCTGGCATATGCGCTGTCCCGTGCCTTCAACCTGGACCCGGCGCTTACGGTCGGCGTCGTTCTGGTAGGCACCTGCCCCGGCGGTACGGCGTCCAATGTCATCACCTTTATCAGCAAAGGCGATCTGGCGCTTTCTGTTACAATGACAACGGTTTCTACCCTGCTTTCCCCTGTCATGACGCCGCTGCTCACCTACCTGATCATCGGTCAGCGTATTGCGTTCAGCCCGGTAGCCATGTTCTGGAGCATCGTCCAGATCGTTATTATCCCTATCGGCTTCGGTGTAGCACTGCGCCATTACTTCCCGGTATGGTGTGAAAAAGCCAAAGCGTACCTGCCGGCTCTTTCCTGCCTCTGCATCTCCCTGCTGATCGCTGGTCTGGCAGGCGCAAGCCGCGAAGCAATCCTGGCTTCTTCCGCCACCATCATGGCCGTTGTTGTACTGCACAATCTGCTGGGCAGCGCGCTGGGCTTTGCCATCGGCCGCATTGCCGGTATGAGCTGGAAAAAATGCGTTGCCCTGTCCATTGAGGTCGGCATGCAGAATTCCGGTCTGGCGGCAGGCCTGGCAAAAACGCATTTCCCGGCTCTTGCTGCAGCTGCAGTGCCGGGCGCCATCTTCAGCAGCTGGCATAACATTTCCGGCAGCATCCTGGCCTGGCTGTATGTGAATTACCTGAATCCGAAATACGACGAAGAGTTACAGGACATCAAAAAAATTTCCGGCAAACCATCCGTAGCTCATTGAAAACGTATCCTCGCCTGTGCTGTTTAATGCAGCACAGGCAATTTTTATGCTCACTTTTTATAATTGCCTCAATTATCAGATTAGAATTTAGCGAAAAATTTTGCCTGAATTTTATCTCTATGGTATGATAAAAGTTACAGAAAAATTCATTCTATATGAGGAAGTTTTTAAGTATGACATGGTTGCAGAAACTCCGGTTTCATAGCGGACAAAATGAAAACAGTGCAGGTTCCTCCTCTGCCCAAATTCGCCACACCTACCATTCTCTTAACCACTGGCAGGGTTTTCAGTTTAAGCTGTTTTGGGAAGGTGTTATAGTCGGCATTTTTTCCGGACTGGTTGTCAGTCTGTTCCGGTATTCTCTGGTAACGGCCGAAAAATACCGTCTGGCACTGTATGCACAACTTTCACAGTTGCCAGCGGTTTATACTGCAGGCTGGTTTGCAGCCCTGCTGGTAATCGGCTGGATCCTTTGCTGGCTGACAAAGCACGAACCTATGGCAGGCGGTTCTGGCATCGTCCAGGTTAAAGGGGCTATTCTCGGCTTTATGCGCATGAACTGGTTCCGAATCTTATGGGTCAAGATTGTTGGCGCAGTCATCGCATTAGGTGCAGGCCTGTCTCTGGGACGGGGCGGGCCTTCAATCCAGCTGGGGGCCGTTGCGGCGCAGGGCGTCAGCCGCCTTCTGGGACGTTCCCGCATGGAAGAACGTTACCTTATCACCAGCGGCGCCAGCGCCGGTCTGGCCGTTGCTTTTAACGCGCCGCTGGCGGGCGTGATGTTTTCACTGGAAGAGCTCCACCGTAATTTTTCCGCGGTCGTCTTATTGCCGGCTATGACAGCTGCCATGACGGCTACCTTTGTTTCCCGGCTTTTACTGGGACGCAGCCTTGTTTTTACTTTTTACACCGTCCCGTATTTTCCGCTGGATATCCACCTGCTGTACGCAATCCTTGTGGCAATTATCGCGGGTTTAGGCGGTGTACTTTTTAATGCGGGCCTGCTCAATATACAGAAATTTTACAGTCTTCCCGTTTTTAAAAACCTGTACCTGAAAATCGTTTTCACCCTGCTGTGTGCCGGCATACTGGGCTTTTATCTGCCCCAGATACTGGGTGGCGGAAATCTGCTGGCAGATGAACTGGTGCTGAAAATTTTTCCGTTATATCCGCTGTTGCTGCTATTAGCCGGGAAATTCATCTTCACCCTGCTTTGCTGCGGAACCGGAGTCCCTGGCGGCTTTTTCCTGCCAATGCTGGTGCTTGGTTCATTAACGGGAAGCGTGTGTGCGACCCTGTTAACATCGTTTCAGCTGATCCTGCCAGGTAATGCTGTCAATTTTGTTATCATTGCCATGGCCGCTTTCTTTACAGCTTCTGTCAGGGCGCCTATTACCGGTACTGTACTCATCAGCGAAATGACCGGCAGTTTTTCTCATTTGATGATCTTAGGCATGGCGTCCGCCATTGCTTACATCGTGGCGCAGCTTTGCGGCAGCCAGCCAATTTACGAAGCGATGCTGCTACGTTCGCTGGAAAGCCGCAGTACGCCGGAACCAGACACCGTCAAAAAGGAACGCAATATTGTCGAAGTGCCAGTCAGCAGCGGCAGCATGATTGAAAATAAGAAAGTTAAAGATATTCCCTGGCCTGCGCATACACTGCTGGTTGACGTAAAGCGCGGATCCCGCCAGCTGATTCCTGAAAGCAGCACCGTTATCCGTGCTGGCGATTTCTTATATGTACTGGCAGAAACAGAAAATGCAGAAGAAGTACAGAATTTAGGCTCAGATTTGAGGAACCGAATGTAATTTATGATTCGTTAACTGAAAAAGTTATGGATTATTCTATAAAAAGCACTGCGATTATCCCTGAAGGGTCGCTCCGCCGAATTGTGTGTCGCAACGAATACAGGCATGCCTGCAAGTGCGTCGGCAATGCACTTCAGGGGAGGGGGATAACCGCGGTACTTTTTTATTACGGTACTTTTAATTTTTATAACACTCTCAATACTGTTTCAGTTCCGGAAAATCCTTGCTGAAATCAAAGGTAGCAAAATAATCTTTCGGTTCTTCAGCCCGGCGGATCAGTTTCACGCCGCCGTCTTCCTGCAGCAGCAGCTCTGCGCTGCGCAGTTTGCCGTTATAATTATAGCCCATAGAAAAACCGTGCGCGCCCGCGTCGTGAATAAAA
>JAFTZZ010000063.1 GCA_017460905.1 Acidaminococcaceae bacterium
ATAAAGTCTTGTCAATTTAGCAAAAATAAGCTATAATAGCCAAGTAAGTTGCCTTTGCGGCAATGTAACGGAGTGGTACTCAAGCTGGCTGAAGAGGACGGTTTGCTAAATCGTTAGGGGTCGCAAGGCTCGCCCGAGTTCAAATCTCGGCCACTCCGCCAATTTTTTGGCATCTGAGCATCTGGATGAAACGTCCGGATGCTTATTTTTTTGTTCAGGCAGGCAATAAAATGGGCAATTATTACAGCACAAACTCAAATGGTGTGGTATAATTTTAATAAAATATGAAACTGATTTGGAGGAACCGGCATGACTAAGGATGAATTCCGTGAATACCTGAAAGGTTTGCCGCTGGAAACGGTAGAGACAATTATTGAGGCCTGTTTTTATTCAACGACGCTAAACCGGTTTGGCGCCTATAAAATGGAAAAATTTGATGAGATTCTTTGTGACGACGGATGCCTGGCGGTAGTTAAGGCTGTGCTTAACAGCCCGGGATTTAATCCGGATGCTTTTTATTTTGCCCCGTATTATGAATTTTCCGGTGGTAAGCCTGTTTTGGTAAAAATTGAAACACTGACGCGAGAAGGATATGCAGAAAAACTGGTATCACAAATGGATGAGATTGTGGAAGAGATGATTTATTCGGCCAGCGAGATTGTCTATGATCTGGAAGTTGACCAGCCGGAACTGGCAGATAAATTCTATGACTATGTAAAAAGCAACATTTAGGCTTTAAACAGTATTCTTTTGTCTATTTATATTATAATGTTCTCATAATGAAGGGGGATTTGTCATGACGTACATTTCGTTTAACGGAATTTCCAACAGATATCCGTCAAGAAGAAGCGTAGTTTACGGAAAGCACGGAATGGTGTGCACTTCGCAGACGCTGGCTGCACAGGCAGGTCTGGATGTGTTGAAAAAAGGCGGAAATGCAATAGATGCGGCAATCGCGACTGCCATCAGTTTAACGGTACTGGAAGCGCCCAGCAACGGAATCGGCAGCGACCTTTTTGCATTAGTATGGCACCAGGGAAAATTATATGGGTTAAACGGGAGCGGACCGGCGCCCATGGGAATCACAAGAGAAGCAGTCCTGGAAAAAATAGCATGCGGGCATGACGGCAAGGGCGCTGACGGTAAAATCCAGGCATTGTCGGGTTCTTCCATGCCGGAATCAGGCTGGGAGCCGGTTACGATACCAGGTGCTCCTGCTGCCTGGAAGGAGTTACATGAAAAGTTTGGCGCTGCGGATTTCAAAACGCTTTTTGACGCAGCCATCCGGTATGCCGAAGAAGGGTTCCCGTTACAGCCTATCTGCAGCCATTTGTGGCAGAAAAACGCACAAAAGGTAGCTGCTTTGGAACATGAAGCGTTATATCAGCCTTTACTGGATACTTTTTTCAGAGGGAAACATTTTGAACCGGGACAGCTTATGCGGATTCCGGAGATGGGAAAAACGTTGCGGAAACTGGCTGAGAGCGGTTGCGCGAGCTTTTATCAGGGCGATATTGCCCGGGAAATTGTGAACTTCTCCAAAACGACCGGCGGTTATCTTACCGAAGAAGACCTGTGCTCCTATCGCCCCGAATGGGTAGAACCGATCCGGCTGAATTACCGCGGCTATGAGGTCTGCGAAATCCCGCCCAACTGCCACGGGCTGGTTGTACTGATGGCGCTGAATATATTAAAACATCTGCCGCTTGCGGAAAAGGAAAGCCCTGAAACCGTGCATAAGCAGCTGGAAGCGATGAAGATGGGGTATACAGACGGGAAATCGTATATAGCCGATCCCCGGTATATGAAAGCAGACGTCAACTATTTCCTCAGCGATGATTACGGCCGGAAACGGGCTGCTGAAATTGGCGATAAAGCTGTTCTTCCGCGACCTGTTGACCTGAATTGCGGCGGTACGGTTTACCTTTGCACAGCGGATGCGGAAGGGAATATGGTTTCCCTGATCCAGAGCCATTTCCATAATTTTGGTTCCAAACTGGCAGTACCCGGAACCGGGATCCTGTTAAATAACAGAGGCAATAATTTCAGTCTGGACCCGGCGCACGATAACTGCCTGGCTCCCGGGAAGAAACCGTATCACACGATCATCCCCGGATTTTTGCTGAAAGACGGGGAGGCGGTCGGTCCTTTCGGTGTAATGGGCGGCTTTATGCAGCCCCAGGGACAGGTACAGGTCGTAAATAATCTTGTGGATTTTGCCCTGAATCCCCAGGAAGCGCTGGATGCTCCCCGCTGGCAGTGGGTCGGCGGAAAGACGATAGAAATTGAGGCGGCTTTTGACGAAGCAATTGTGGCCGATCTGAAAGAACGGGGACACGATATTAAAGTAATGCAGGATTTTACCTCCTTTGGCAGAGGCCAGATCATTCTGCGCCAGCCTGACGGGGTATACGCAGCGGCAACAGAACCGCGGGCTGACGGGGTTGTTGCTGCCTGGTAAGGATATATGGTATAATAACCTATTAAAATATACAGGAGACCATGATGTTTATTGATAAAGCGAGGATTTATGTGGAGGCCGGCAGCGGCGGCGACGGCATGAGCAGTTTCCGCCGGGAGAAGTTTGTGGAAAAAGGCGGACCCAACGGCGGGAACGGCGGACGCGGCGGCAGTGTGATCCTGCGGGCGGATAACAACTTAAATACATTGATTGATTTTCGGTTTAAGCGAAAATTTGTCGCCAAACGCGGGGATAAGGGAGGCATTTCCAACATGACCGGCCACCGCGGTGAGGACGTGATCATTAAAGTACCGCTGGGGACCGTGGTCAGGGATGACGCAACCAATATTATAGTTGCCGACCTTACGGAAGACGGACAGGAATTTGTGGCAGCCAAAGGCGGACGCGGCGGCAAGGGCAATGCC
>JAFTZZ010000064.1 GCA_017460905.1 Acidaminococcaceae bacterium
AATGGTTTTTCTTTAAGGGTTCCTATTTATGATGCATCGCTGATAGCGTCTGAAAAAAAGGCTAAAGCTGGTTATCAAAGCAGTGTTTTGGGAGAGGAGCTTACCTTTATTAAGTTGAAACAAACTGTCACGGATGCATACTTTAAACTGCTGGCTGCCAGGGATGGTCGGCAGGTCTGTGAGCAATCAGTGTCAACCTTGGAAGATCACCTGAAAAATGTACAGGCTCAGTATGACGTAGGCGTAGTGGCCAAAGTGGACTTGCTGCGCAGTGAAGTGGAATTGACAGATGCACAGCAGAACCTGATTATTGCAGAAAACGGGTATAATATTGCAGAAGCTAATCTGAATAATATTATGGGAATTCCCCAGAATACGAAACTGAACCCGGTGGAAGAATTGGGATATGAAGCATATACGGGAACCCTGCCTGAATGTATCGATTATGCCATGGTACACCGCCTTGACCTGCAGCAGAGCAGCCTGCAGGTAAAAGCGGCAGAAGCAGATTTGAATAGCGCTAAGGCTGACTGGCTGCCGTCTGTTGGTGGTACACTTTCTAATGATTGGTCAGATGCGAATACGGGTCATTGGCCTGGTGACAAGAAAAGCAACTGGAGTGCTGGAGTTAGTGTCAGCATGAATGTGTTTGACAGCGGCGTGACAAAATCCAATGTGGCTGCCGCCAAGGCAGCGCTGATGACGGCCAAGGAATCCTACCGTCAGGATACGGATGCGGTACAGCTGGATGTCCGGAACTGTTATTTTAACCTCCGGGAAGCGGAAAAACGTATTTCTACCACACAGGTTGCAGTAGCCAAGGCGGAGGAAGATTACCACATCGCCCAGGTGCGGTACGAAGCCGGCGTAGGCACCAACACGGACGTGCTGGACGCCCAAGTCGCACTTACCAGGGCCAGGAACAATTTTAACACGGCGCTGTATGATTACAATACCTCCAAGAGCGCGCTGCAGACCGCTATGGGTATTGAAGCGCGGCCCGGCGATTACCGGTATATGACGTACGGCGACCGCTATAAGGCGACCAAAGCATTGTATAACGCGGCAGTAGAAACGACGGATTCCGACAAGGCCGTCAAAGACCGGGTGAAGGCGCTGGAAAAAGCCCGTGCGGAACGCCGCAAAGCGAAAGCGGCGGCTGAAAAGGAAAAGAAGTGAACGGTTTTCCGTATAGCAGAGTGCCGGCAGCAACAGATAATATGACAGAGCGTATAAAGCGGATTTTGCGGAAGCAGGATCCGCTTTGCTTTTCTTTCAGGGCTTATTTTCAAAAAGTTCACAGAAAGGATACAAAAACTGCTGAAAATATTGCTTTTTTCTGCTATAATTAACTATTATGGGATAGTAGTATTATTTATAAAAAATCTACTATATATTTAATTTTTTCGGAGGCGCAGGAATGGCTCGGCTGGCAAAATGGATCATCGGTATAGCCGCGGTTTGCTGCGCCCTTTTTGCGGGTGCGGCACAGCTGGTACTGCCCGGGTTACTGGAGAAGGCGGTCCCTTACGCGGAAAAGATGGCAGGGGATTATATTAACGGTACGGTTGAAATCGGATCGGTCACCAGGCCCGGAGGCTTTACTCTTCTGGTAAAAGATATTGTTGTCAAGGATCAAAAACAGCAGATAGCAGCTTCTGTGCCGGAAGCTCTGATTACAATCAGCCCGCTGAAAGGGCTGGCCGGTATGGAAAAGGCCGTTTCCGCGGTCGAACTGAAGAAACCGACAGTATATATCCGTCAGGATGCGGATGAAACATGGAATTTTAAAACCCTTCTGAAACCGTCAGAATCGGATACCACGCCGTTTTACGGAAAGGTCGGGGTCGACCAGGGAACTGTTGTGGTACAGCTGCCGGAGGGAAAATGGGAATATGCGGTCAACGGGTATGTGGATGGCAGTTATAATCCTGCCTTTGACCTGAACTTTACCGTGGACGCGCCGGGTATGGAAACGGCACATGTGATCGGCAGTGTAGATAATAAAGGCACGGGCAAAGTCGTCATGAAGTCTGCCCGGGTGGATCTGGCGCCGTATCATGCGCTGGCGTTCCGTTACGGGCAGGTAAAGGATGCGGCCGGACAGGTCACGGACATAGACGGTGAATGGAGCAACGACGGAAAAGATACTGTGCTGCGGGGAACCTGTAATTTGCAGGAAGTCCGGGGCAGTTACGTGCCGGAAGGGCAGGCAATTCCTTTCCGGGTGAACGGACAGGTTTCTTCTTCCGGGCAGGCCGTTTCGGCAAAAGAACTGCTGGTCAGCCTGAATGGGCAGGAAGCGGTCATCAGCGGTACAGTAGATATTCGCGACCTGGATAATCCGGAGGGCCATGTTTCCCTGCGTGCAGATAAGGTTTCCCATGCCGGCGAAACCGTCTCCGATGTGGAGGCGGAAGCCGTTCTGGCTGACCGTAAGGCGGCCCTCAGCCTGATCCATGCCGCTTACCGCGGCGGGACCGTCACCGGACAGGGCGTCTATGAATTTGCCTCCGGAAAAATAACGGGGGAAGCAAGTATACAGAAAGTAAAACTGGACGGCGAAGCCGTTCATGGTGAAACATTCATGCTGAATGCCCTGCTGGCAGGCAGCGGCAGCTATAATCAGGAAGACGGCAGGTTCCGTATGGATGTGGCCGCCAATACCATGGATCTGCAGTGGCGGGATATGGTCCTTAACGTCATGGACTTTGATACTGAACTGTCCAATGACGGAGCAGAGATCCGTGCTTTTTCCGCCTTTGCGGGAAACGGCGCGCTGCAGGCGGCCGGCAAGGTCGGAGCTGACGGATCGTATGATATCCGGGGACGGATGGCGGACATGCCGTTGGAACCGGTCATGGCTGCGGCCGGACAGCAGGGCGGAGGACTGGTATCCTCGTCGTATCATCTGTACGGTCAGGGGGGCTGTGTGAACTTTGAAGGGCCTGTACAGCTGCGGCAGGCAGCATGGAAAGATTTTTTCCTGACCGAAGGCCAGGGAAATGTTACGATACATGACAATGTTGTGGAGCTTGACGGGTACCGGCTGGCCATGGACAGGGGAACCCATGTGGCTGACGGCACGATCGACCTACGGGGTGATGAACCGCGGTTTGATCTGGCGGTGGACACGGAGAATGTCCGGATAGAGCCTCTGGTCACTGCGGCCGGAATCAGGGATTCCGTTTCGGTTACAGGCAACCTGAGCAACCATATGCAGCTGACGGGAACCCTGTCCGAGCCTTCCGTAAAAGGTACGGTCAACATGTCTGACGGCAGCGTGGAAGGGCATCTCATCGATTCCGTGACAGGAGGATACCTTTATCACAAGGGCAGTCTTTATTTGCAGGATATTGTTGTAAAGGCGCTTTCTGCCACACTGAAATTGCACGGGCAGATGGATGAAAACCGGCATCTGGATTTTGAGGCAGATGCCGCTAATGTAGACCTGAGCCGCCTGCCCATACGGGATGAAGACGTGAAACTGGGCGGTCTCGCCTCGGCTGTCGGCCATCTGGGCGGCACGCTGGATAAACCGCTGTTCAGCGGGGATGTGACCAGCGAAGAGTTCGTAATCAATGATGTGCCGGTAAAAAACCTGGAGGGAACGCTGGTCACCAACGGACGTGACATTAATTCGCTGCGGGGCGCCTGTGAACAGGAGAACACGGACGGACTGAATTCCGCCTATATGATCGACCTGACGCTGAATATCCCCGAAAGGGACCTGCGGGGCAGGATGGGGATTATGTACGGCGACCTGCAGAACATCATGAAAATGGCGAGAGTGGAATTCCCTGTAAAGGGACTGGCTGCGGGCACGC
>JAFTZZ010000065.1 GCA_017460905.1 Acidaminococcaceae bacterium
AGGTTAGACCGGGAACGTTCTTTTGTGGATCCCATGCCTACACCGAACACGGACGCGCCGCCCATGCTTTGGGCCTGCTCCATCTTTTCGTATTCCACTTCCCGTAACGACCGGTCCACATCCTTCACAATCGGGTAGTACCCGCCTTTTAAGGCAAGTTCCCCGTCTTCCGTCCGTACTGTGAACGCGTCGGCTTCCACCCGCTTCATCGGCAGGCCGGTCGATTTTTCCAGCACCGCAGAAGCCGGGTCCGCGAATTCATTGATATGGTCCCACATCGCCTGCACAAAATTCCAGTCGTTTACCGTCAGGAACTTTTCCAGGTATGCTCCCTGCACTGCGGATTCACTCATGCCCATGGATCTGCAAAGGCGGCTCCGGTTCGTCCGGTTGCCCCAGTTCAGCGCCATGCAGAGAATATTTTCCTTTGTCAGTTCCATAATCTCATTATGGTTCAGCCCATAATAAATCTTGATTGTATTCCCATTATCATCTGTCAGTTTTTCGCTGCCAATCTTCCGCAGTTCCTTTTTGCTATAGTACTGTTCATACAGGCCTTTAACGTGTTCTGTCGTGCCGTCCGGCTTTTTGACATCATACCCGCGCAAAAACTTCGCTTCTTTTTCTTGGGCGATTTCTTCCGCTTCCGCCGCTTTTAACAGCGGGATATAAATATACCGCACAAACGCGCCTTCCTTGCCGCCCAGCACATTCAGCCAGGTTTCCGGCTTTACGATCATGGACATGTACCGGCCCAGGTTCTTTTTGATATTGCCGGCCTTTTTCTCCCCGCCTTTCAAATAAACCGTTTCCCGCCAGTCCTTAAAACAGTCCCCTTCCACCTGCTCCATGGAAACATCCATGGTCAGCAGTTGTGTCTGGTTCTTTGATAACGTGTACAGCCAGGTCGTGAAATTCATAAGGTCCTGAAAGTCCGACATGTTCAGCCCGCGATAGCCTTTGCTTTCCCGTTCCGTGGCGTCCGCTGCCGCCACCAGCCATGCCGGAAGTTTCTCTTCACCCAGCTGCAGTTCGTCCTGCATCAATTCCTGTATCAGTTCAGTAAACGACCTGTTGCCTAATGTGACCGGTTTGCGTGCGTCCGCTGCCTGCAGCCCATATACCCACAGCACATGGTCATGGAAATACCGCAGGGCCGGGTCCATCTTCTCCTTGCCAGCGGCCATGCTCTTTTGCCGGTTCCGGATTTTGCCGATCCACTGGCCAACCTTCTTTTTCATCGCAATGGATTCCGCAGTCATCGCCACAAAGGCCGCCTGCTTCTGTTTCGCCTGTTCGGCTTTTTCAGCATGCTTCACGGCCTCTTTGCCTTTGTTTTTCTGTGCCTTGCTGAACTCCTGTCCGGCAACTACGGCCTGCTTTTCCCCTTCCCTAATCCAGTGCTCATAGTTCGTAGCTTCCGTCAGCGTCATCTCTTCCAGCCGCTGCCGCGCCGAACGTTTCCAGAAGTCCACTGCTTCCATGGCGCCGCCGCGTACCTTTCGCAGCCAGTCTTTGTTCTGTACCGTCGATGCCTTCAGCTCATTGTATTTTTTATCAAAGGCTTCCAGCTTTTCCGTGGAAACCGTTTCCCCTGTCTCCGCGCCCAGCAGGTCTTCCATTTCTTTGATCAGGTTCCATTGGGCGTCGTTCCAACGGATGGAATATTTCAGTTCCGCCAGCTTCCGTTTCATCAGTTCCGGCGTTGCCTTTTCCCTGGCAGTGTCCAGTTCGTGCAGCCCCTTCTGCAGAATTTGGGGAGCTTCCTTGTAACGTTCCTTATACCGGCGCAGTATCTGCCGTTCCAGTTCCGCCAGCCGCAGCTGGTTCTCACCGGAATACATTGCCTGCATAGCCTGATCGTGTAACACCTGGTCATTCGGCATCTGTTTTTGGAAGGCTTCCATTTCCGCTTTGACCTGCCGGTTCACCGCTTTTTCCAAATCGGAGCCTAGTTCTCTTTTGCGTTTTTCATATTCCCTGCTGGTCAGGTTAAATATGAATAACGCATTGATCCAATCTTCGCCCTGGGCCACTGCCTCGTCCACTGCATAGCAGGGTTCTTCCATCAGCAATTTCCGGGTAATCTCTTCCCGCAGCTGCGCTTCGTGTTCCTGCAGTTTGTCATGCACATTCTTTTTGTAATCCTTCAGCAGTTCTTTCAGCAGCTGTTCTTCGGCCATGGTCCGTGCTTTTTCCTGCCAGCGGCTGTACATCGCTGCCACTTCCGTTGGCGCCATGTCCAACTCGTCCAGCCCCGTCAGCCGGTTACTCTCGGTAATCTCATTCATTACCTGGATTTCTTCCTCGCTGGCCAGCATCCGTGCCATGACCGCTTCCACTTCCGGGGTCGCCCGCACGCCCGCGCCTATGAACGACTTATAAATTTTTGTCAGCCATTTTTTGAAGTTTTGGAATGCTTTCTGCAATCCCACGGACGGCGCTTCGCCCTTGCGCAGATATTCTTCAAAACCCCGGGCGAAACGTTCCTGCCTCCATTCCTTCAGCAGTTTTTCTTCGGTTTCCGTGTCGCCCTTTATCCGCGCTTCCTGGATGTTCTGCTCCCGTTTCCGGAACTCCTCATAGCTGGAAGTCCCTTTGTACTCGTCCGCCATGCCTTTTGTCCAGGAAGCCCAGGACATAACCGTCGCATAGTCTTTTGCAAACCGGCTATCCGGGGCCGCCGCTGCCAGCCGTTCTAGATCCAGCAGGTATGCGTGGCTCATCTCATGCATAAAGGTGGAACGATCCGCAGCCTGGAACAGGGAAATCGTCTTCAGCGGGGACGTTTCGGAAAAGCTGGTAGAGCCTTTAACTCCGCCCTGCTGCTGGTAGTATTTGTTCAGGACGCTGATAGCCTTGTCATCAAACACGACAAAGCACCGGCCATCGCGGCGGCCATCATACGTTATGCCTTTAATTCCCGCTTTGTTGAGCGCTTCGGAAGCCGCTTTAGGACTTCCAAAGGCCTGCGTAAGATCTTCGTAAATTTCCCGACCCGTTACGTTCATAGAATTGTAATTATACCCTATGTCGAAAATGGCCTTTTCCTTCCCTTGGCCTTTGCGATGATTCCCCATTTTTTCAATCTGTTCATCGCTCATGCTTTCGATAAGGTTTCTAATTCCCTTTATTACCTTTCTTGGTTGTTTGGCAAATGGTTTCTGTTCATCCAGCAGCACGTTATTTTCCGGAATATCCACTTCAAACAGCGTGCCTTTGCTCCGTTCCACCTGCAACGTATCAAATTTAATGCCCTGGATAGCTTTCAGGTCTTCCAATTCCTTGTTTCTGACATCTTCGAAGCTTTCCAAATGACTTTCCAGCCCTGCTTTTACATCGGCAATGGTAACCTTCCGGCCTTCTGCTTTTGCAGCTGCTTTGGCTGATTTTACAATCGTCGCATACCGCCAGTCATCTTCCGGTGCGCCTTTCAAAAACGCTGTCACTGACAATTTCGGATTATCTTCAATCCGCTTAATCTGTTCTTTCAGCGCACGGATTGTTTTGGGATAGAATGCATTTTCATTAGAAAGATCTTTGATTACATTCCGCAAATTTGTTTTCAACGGTTCTGTATTATTATTGTCTGCCGCCTGCGCTAATTCCGAACCACCTAAATACCGGTTTATAACACGGGTAATGTTTTTAACGATATTGCCATCGGAACGGATACGGTAATCTCTGGTATAGTCACTGAGCTTTCTCTTGTATTCCTCCGATACCTGCCGGTTTTTCGCAAAGTACAATCCCCATCCATGCGCCTGCGCTCCTTCACCGCTGCCCATATAATCTGTGCTGAAACGGTCAAAATCATTAGGCGTGCCGTGCCAGGCAGACTGCAGCGGCATCTCTTCCCCATTGAAAACGACGATCGCGTTAAACGGCTGGCCGGGCAAATTATGAAGTTCCGCTTCATATTCCCCACGGTCTTTTGCAAGCTGCAGGTTCAGGCCTCTCATGGCCGTGCTTTCCGCTTCCTGCTCTCCGGCCAAAAGCCTGTAGAGCCTGTACGGATTTTCCCGCCCTCGTTCCAACTGCTTTTGCAAGCTGTTGATACGGGCACAAACTTTCCAGGCCTTTTCTTTTTGCTTTTCGGTCATGGAAGTATTGCTTTCAAAATCTTCCATGCTCTTCCGGGCTTCCTCTAATTCATCTTCACTGCCCAGCAGTAAAGCCCTGTTCAGTTCCGCTTCCCGGTTGTAATATGCAAAGGCGTCCGGATGAATGTTGCGTGCCTGGTATTTTAAATTTTCAATTTCTTTTTCAATAGACCTTACTACGGTAGACGTTCCACCGCCCCTTGCGAATCCTTCCTCCTCTTGGATCAGGTGCTGAATCTCATGCACAAGGTTTTTACGTATTTCAGTCTCGTTAGTTTTGCCCAGTTTGTCTGCGTTGATGACAATCATATCATTGTCGTAGTCAGCATAACCCCATGTGGTATCCATATTTTCTCTTTCGCTAAACAACATAAGAGCTTCAGGATATGCCACTACAACATCAATATTGCGCAGCCATGGGTAAGCCTCGTATAACTGCGGATTATTATACACATCCGACAATTTGACAGACGCACCCATCATCTTGTTTTCAGGGATTTCTAAAGCGTGCGGATCGATATTATTAAAGAGATCCGGAATTTCAAAACGCCACTTCCCATCTATGCCGTGTACCCAGCCTGTTTCTTTGAATATCTCTTCTTGGGATTTTGCTTCTTCCCACATGGCCATAGCGCGCTGCAGGTTTTCCTCGTTGGCAGTTAATGCTTTCTGCCCGGCCATTTGGTTTAAAGTATTGACTTTCCCATCCGCTGATGATTTTAGCGATTCTTCGTCCTCATAGGTAAACTGTTTGACATATTTATTTACTTCTGCTAAACTAACAGTAGGCAAAGTGCCATCATTCGTATGAGCGTCCGAACCTTCCGGGGATCCGGCTATTATTCCAGCGGAAGTATCAAACACAACAGCTGCCGGTAGCTGTTTCTGGGGCGAACGCTCCCCAGAGAATGAGGAGGCTTTGCTTTTTTCTTTTTTTGATTGTCTTTCAGGTATTGGTAATATTGAAATAATTGTGTAATAGTTCTCAAAAGTGGTATCATCTTTTGTTTCTTCCAATAATAACGCCATCCCGCTATGCCCAGGCACTTCTTTAATTATTCTAAAACGATCTCCCTTTCTTTCGGTGCCTTTTTCCATTGACGGTATAATATAAGTCGGTTTTGCTAAAATATCTTTTATCGCTTTATGAACATCAATTACACCTTTATCTAATTCATAACCTCTTGCTTTTAAAAGATCATAATGTCTTTTTACAATATGAACATAACCAGCGCCTGCTTTCGTATTTCCCACCTGATATCCAATTTGTAACCTAATCGGAATAGGTTTAAACACAACTTCTTTTTCTCCTTCAGGTGTTTGTGCCAGCATTTTTATTTCGCTAGCAGAATAACCATAGTCTATATTTCCATTTTCATCTGCAATATATGGTTTGTTTTCTTTCTGCATCGGCTGCATCAGCTGCGCTGCGTTCTGCATCGGCCTCTGGCCATCCACGGCATTCACATTTACATGCAAAATCTCATTCATGTAATCCTTCGCCGTGAACGGCCTGTTATACACCTCCGCATACCATTGCGCGGCTAATTCACAATACCGCGCATAAGCCAGCGCCTCTTCCTTCGCTGCCCCCCGCACTTCCTTGTTCGGGCTGGCGGCGAATTCTTTTTTGGCCAGGTCATACACTTCCCTGCCTTCCGGTGACAGCATGGCCTGCGCGGCACGGTCTCCCGCCTTCATGCCTTCAAACCGGTCTTTCATTCCTTCCAGCAGGTCGCGCTTTTCCGTCAGTTCATCCAGCTCGGCCGCCTGTTCCGCAAAATACTTCCGGCTTTCTTCTGTATTGTTTTGGTAATCCTGCAATCCGTAACGGGCATCCTGCCTGCCGCTGGCAATGTCAATCGCAAGGTCAACCAGTTCCCGCTCATTTGGCCAGTGCCCATGGTCTTCGAAGTAGTTCCTGGCCCACTCTGCATTATTGCTCTGTCTTACATAGGTTGCGTCCCGCTCTCCTTCCATCCGGAAAATATCCACGCCCTGGCGCATGCCCTCCCTTAACTCTTTCAGGATAGGCGCAATCTTTTCCATGATCTGGTTGTTTACATCCTTCAGCCGACGTTTGTACTCCCTTTCCGCATTGTCATAATCCGCTTCCAGTATGCTCCGCGCTTCCCTGGCTTCCTCGGCGTTCTGGTTAAAATAGCTGGCCACGATGGTATTGATTTCCTGTTCGTGGGTCTTTTTCCGGATATCATCCAGCTTTTTCATGATTTCACGGGTCCGCTTCTGCGTCTCCTGCAGCTTATGGGATGTCAGAACCGTTTCGTCTTTTGCGATGTTTTTATACAGTTCCGTCACCATCGGTTCATTGCCCTGCAGGTCATGGACGGTCTCCTGTAACACCGATGTCTTGACGCGCAGCATGCCGGTGCCCTGCTTGCAGGCTTCCAGTTCTTCTGCAGAAACGCCGGCTTTTTCCGCGATTGTATTGACGACTGCCTCGCCGCCTTCCATCTGGTTCAGCGTCACGATATCCACATCCGTATTTTCCATGCCGAACCGGCGGTTCATATCATCCAGTATCTCCCGCGTCTCTTCCGGTGCCTTCTGGTTCAGCTCTGCAATGTTGTCCATGTTTTTCGCCACGCCATCAATCGTATTGATTTGGTGTACGTTTTCCATCACAGCGCGATACAAGTTGTCTGTCATTATTTTTGCAACGCGCTGCCGGGCATCAAGCACAGACTTTGCGTTTGCAATCGGATGGATACCGATACCGCCAACCAGGCTGAACCCCATGATAGACGGTACGGCCTGCATCGCCGCGCCCAGGGATTCCGTCAGAATATCTCCCATGCTAGACAGTTCTGCCTGGTCTCCCTTCAAGACAACCTGCGCCATGTTTTCAATGACCATATCAGAAACCTGCTGCGTAAATTCCTCCTGCAGTTCGTTCCGGAAGATGACCATATGCGTCTTGGCCGCATCCGCAATCTTGTCCGCTATGAATTTCCGGGTCGCTTCCTCTGCGGTCTTCACTCCTTCCGTCGCTGCCAGTTCCGGTGCTTTTTTCCACAGCTCTGCAATCGGGATCAGCTCCTTCCCGCCAAATACTGCCCGGCCAATCTGGTTAAGTGAATACTGCTCCAACACGCCTTCACTTACACCCTGCAGCAATGAAATCGTCGCCGCCTGCCTGGGCGTGTACATCAGCTGACCGTTCCTGTCCAGCTTATATAAATTTTCCTCATACTGGTTGCCGCCAATTTCCAGTCCCATCACACCAACACCGACCGCATTGGATACCCAGCTGTACGCTTTTTGCGCTGCGCCTGCTCCGCCCAACCTGTATGCTACAGCGCCAGCCGCTGCGCCTGCTACTTTGGCGATTCCCTGGCTACTGAATATCATAGGCAGGTTTTCCGCTGCCCCGCCGATCATAGCACCCAACCCGGAACCGATACCGGAATAGGAATAATCCGGCGTGTCCGCGTTCTCTGCGTTCAGCCGGTTTATTGTTTCCTGTTCTTCACTTGTCAGGTATCCGTTCCCGCCGGTCAGCCCACGCAACATCGCGCTGCCATAGTTCATCTGCCGCCTCAGGTTGTTATAACCCCTGTTCAGGCCAAACCCGACCGAAGCAGTGAACCTTTCCAGTTCGCTTTTGTAAACATCACCGATGGTCATCAAGCCTTTTGCGTTAGCCAGTGCCATCGCTGCCGTCACGTCCCCATGCTTTTCCTGCAACATCTTCAGGTACGGCATTTCCTGGTACACCTTGTCCATATCCAGTTTCCCGTCCGTGGTCAGCATGGACGGGATTTTTTCGTATTTCTCCAGCTGCTGCAGCAGCTTTTCCCCGTGCTGGAACACATCGTCATTATTCAGCAGCACGTTTTCGCTGATACCGGTCGCCTTGCTGATTTTATGGATCCGTTCCTGCAATGCGTCTTTCCCATAAAACAAGTTTGCGTATAACCGGGACGCCCGGAAGCTGTCGGACGAATCCGCAATCCCCTTGGCCAGGCGTTCCGTGTCTTTCGCAAAACCTTCTATGGATAAATCAATCTTTGGCTCTGTAAAACCGGTCAGTTCGCCTTCCTGGTCAAGCAAGGATTCATATTTACGGATATCTTCTATTGCCGTAGGCTTGCTGATCGCGCTGTTGATGTTACCTAAAAAACTTCTCTGCGCTGCTTCTTCAGCCGGGCGGGACAAAGCTTCGGCTGCATCGCTGGACATAATAGGATTTTCTCCGTCCCTGCCGATCTCAAAATTATTAACATTTTTGGACGGAATCAGGTTGATTATGTCATTGTAAGTATCATCCCCCTGAAACGTTGGCATAATCCCACCATTGGCCTTTATCGCATTAAATTTTTTGTTTAACTGTTCCAAACGTTCATTATCCATTTTTCTACCTTCCTAATATAACAGCCTGTGAGTTTTCTCCATTCCTGATCCGGTTAATCTGTTCATCCGTTACGGTAAATGTACCGATATGCCCCGGCAAGGATACAGCTTTTCTGCCATCCGGCAAAACATACTTCAGTTGCAGCCCCATGCTCCGAAAATCAGCCATGCTGAATTTGTCTGTGCTGTCAATAATCATGCCCGGCGTGGTCACTGTTATATTCCTCGTCATATTTTTTTCCATCATGCTGCGCAGTTCAGAAACGGAAGGGTTTCTTCCATTGTTCTTTTCCCGGTAATCATCAATATCGTCATAGGTAGCCTCCTGCGCATTCGCAAACATATAATCAAAGGTATTTCCATCCACCTTTACTGTGTTTTTAATTTCCTGTTTAATTCCGTTCCAGTTCACATCAAAATCATTTTTATGTTCGATGCTGTAATCTAACAGGGAAAACAATTTGCGGACTGTACCTTTCTCAATACCTCCATTTAAAAGGTATTCTGTCGCTTCTTCCGGCGACTTAAACGCTCCATTCATCAGCATGGTCCGAAAAGTACGTTAATCTGCCAC
>JAFTZZ010000066.1 GCA_017460905.1 Acidaminococcaceae bacterium
CCATGCTGAAGCTCAACCTGCTGGAAGAACTGGACATGAGCAAGATTCCCAATGCGAAAAACCTGATTACAGATCTGCAGATGCCGGCTTACGACCCCACCGGAAAACATTCAATCGTTTATACATGGGGGATTACCGGTATTGCTTATAATAAAAAGTTTATAAAAGAGCCGCCTACGTCCTGGAGGGATCTGTGGAATCCGGCTTATAAGGGACGCGTTGTATTGCTGAACGACGTGCGGGAAGTTATCGGTTTTGCCATGAAGATGAACGGACATCCCCTGAACAGCGTGGATAAAAACCATCTGGCGGAATGCATGAAAGACCTGCGGGCTTTGTCTCCCAACATCCTGGCTTACGATACGGATACCATTAAGCAGAAATTTATTGCGGAAGAAGCCTGGATTGGCACCATGTGGAGCGGCGACGCGTATTTCAGTTACAAGGAAAATGAAAATATCGGCTTCATTGTTCCCAAGGAAGGCACCGGGATCTGGGCGGACTGCTTTGCGGTTCCCAAGGGCGCCAAAAATAAAAAACTGGCTGAAGAATTCATTAACTATCTGTACGATCCCAAAATCAGTGCCAAGAATTACGAATATATCGGTTACAACGACCCGAACCTGGCAGCGGCCCAGTACCACAGCGAGGAATACAAGAAAGATCCTATCCTGAAAACGGCCCGGGATTACATCGGCAATTCTGAATGGACCGACGATGTGGGCGATGCGATTGCCCTGTATGACCGTTGCTGGACCGAACTGAAGACCGGTAAATAATTGGCAAACGATAGTTGCAGCGAAACTGACCAGTAAAAAAACGACTCCTGCGCTTTCGCATCGCGAAGATGTGAGAACGCAGGAGTTTTTATTTTGCAGCGCTGCCCGGTTTCATGATCCGTTCCGGATCATTTTTTGCCAGCTGGCCGAAGTACAGGAAGAAGCCGGCGCAGACCAGCATAAAGCCGGCGCTGGTCGCCTGTGCGCTGGTAAGGCTGAAAAGCCAGGGCTCGGCGTAATCGCCCCGCAGAAATTCCAGGCAGAAGCGTTCCAGTGAATACAGGAAACCGTACAGGCAGAGGGCCTGCCCTTTGGCATGGGGAAAGGCGCGGAAGACCAGCAGCAGCGCAAAGACCACAAGATCGAGCTGTCCTTCCCATACTTCCGCCGGCCACAGGGGCTGGGTTCCGTACGTAGCCCGCGCCAGCGTGCCTTCCGGATAGATGATGCCGAAGTCGCCGCCGGTAGGCGCGCCGAACGCGTCGCCGTTCAGCAGATTGGCCATGCGCCCTACGGCCTGCCCCAGGATCATGGCGGGGCAGACGATATCGGCCAGGGCCAGCCAGTCGATTTTATGAAGCTTGCAGTACAGGATACCGGTTACCAGCCCGGCCAGCATGCCGCCCTGTACGGCCATGCCTCCCTGCCAGACAAACGGGATTTCCAGCAGGTGATCCTGATAATACCCCCAGTCGAAGAAGAAAACGTCCCATAGCCGGGCGCCGATCAGGCCGGCGAAGCCGCCGTAAATGCCGATATCCAGCACATGCTCGTGCCAGCGTCCGTCCTGCCGGGCCAGAAAATAGGCGGTGCCGGTGGCCAGAAAGATGGCCAGGGTGAGCATCAGTCCGTACATGCGTATGGGAAAATCGCCGATATGAAATAAATACTGGTGCATATGACAGTCTCCGTTGTTACGAATTGTTTGAAACTTAGAATCACCGATTGCAGCTCATTGCTTCCGTGATTAGAAAATCGCCTGTTCTTTAAAAGCGGTTCCCCAGACGGCGTTTTTTAGCACGGCGCCCTTCAGGTTGGCCTTGTCCAGTACGGCCTTTTCAAAGACCGCTTCTGTCAGGTCGCTGTCCGCAAGCCTTGCCTTGCCTAACTTGGCGCTGGAAAAATCGGCCCGCCGGGCTTTAAGTCCATTGCCGTTGATTTCATACAGGTTGGCTCCAGTGAGCAGGCTGTCCGACAGGTCGGCCTGGAATAGCCAGCCGTAAGAAAAATTGGCAAAGGAAAAATCGCTGTTGCTTAAATCCGCTTTGTCAAAAGTCGCTTCCTGAAACACCGCGGTGTAAGCTGTACTGCCTGTCAGTCTGGCTCCGCGGAAATCCGCCCGGAAAAAATTTCCCCCGGATAAATCCGCGTCAGTCAGCGTAGCGTGCCCGAAATAGGCATAAGGCGCCTCTGCGTTTTTCAGATCGGCAGCGGTTAACTGCGCTTCGGAAAAGGAGGCCCGCTTCAATTTGCAGTTTGACAAGTCGGCTTTATTCAAAACCGTCCGCTCCAGCCGGGCGCCGGTCAGGTTGGCGTTCTGCAGGCTGGCGCCGGTCAGGTCCAGACCGGTCAGGTCGGCGCCGCTTAAATCCGCGTTGCGCAGATCGGCGCCCGGGCAGCTGCGTCCGCCGGTAACGGCGGATAAATCGCCGGCATTATACGCGTCTGCGGATGAACCGAAGGGCGCGGATAAAAGCAGCAAAGCTGCGGCGATATATATAAATTTATGTTTCATACATTCCTCGCGTAAATATAACATATAAATTGAATAAAGAATTTCCGTAAAACAGGCAGCCTTGCATGAGGTTATCCCGCTATTTCCTTTAAAAATTCTTCCGGGTCGTCCGGCAGCCGGGACCAGATTTTCCAGGGCGGAAAAGCGGCAAAATCGTCCTGCCGGTATTCGCTGCCCGTTAAGATGATGATACAGCGGGCGCCGATCGCGGCGGCGCATTTTGCGTCGTTGGGCGTATCGCCGATGACGATGATTTCGTCCGGCGTTTTGACGAGCCCGTCTACAAGCAGGCGGGTATATAAAATTTTGGCGAGTTCGTCCCGGTCTTCTGCCAGGTCGCCGTAGGCGCTGTGGCGGAAATCGAAATAGCGGGCGATGCCGTATTCCGTAACCTTGTCCCGGGCGCCGTTGGTGGTGTTGCCTGTCAGCAGCAGGTTCGTTACCTGCGGCGCATGTTCGCTGAGATACTGCAGGGTATTTTCTACGTTAGGCATCAGATGGCCCTTGTGCAGTTTCAGGTGGCGTTTCAGATACATTTCGTATTTCAGCATCAGCGCCGCGGCCCAGCCGCTGGTACAGCGGCCTTTTAAATCGGTGACGATCTCCTTGATGATCGAAGAATCGGTGCAGCCTGCCAGCGTGTGCTTAAACTCATAAGGCTCTTTCCGGAAAAAATAATCGCTGATAGCTTCCTGCAGCGCATCATACCCTGCGCGGTTGGTCAGCAATAAGGTGCCGTCGATATCCCAGGCCAGATAGATCATAACAGTCTCCGTTCCGCCGCCTGTCTGTCGGCAGCGTCATACATAACAAATTCAGGATATAGAATTTCAATCTGCTTCATTTTCATTCAGTTACATTGCATTTCAATTTTACTCTATTAAAACGCTTTATGCAAATAAATACTTACATGCATTGATTTAACATGTTATAATTAAATAAATAAAAATGCCGTGTAGTAAATTTTTTAAGCGATGATTGAAAGAGGGGTTGTATTATGAAATTTATCAAACTCTATGAATTGAAAATTTTTACTGCGGAAGATGTGCTGTGCGGCGAAGAACCTTTTTACAAAGCGCTGTTCAAAGAAGCGCGCCGGCTCGGGCTGGGCGGCGGCACTATGATCCGCGCCGATGCCGGATACGGAACGCAGATACGCGGCAATGACGGGCGGGCGATGCCGGTCTTTTTCAGCGGTTCCTATAACCTTCCGCTGATTATTGAAATTGTCGACACTAAGGAACAGCTTTCAAAGCTGTATCCGTTTTTGGAAAAAAATGGAGAAAAGCATTTTATGGCAGTCCTTGTCCCTATGGTGGCCCTGCACACCAAATATGTAGAGGAAAACGGCGCGAAGCTGGGACGAATTCCCCTGCCGCAGATGGACGAGCCGGACTGCTGATTTGCGATTTGCATTGTTGCAAAGGATACTTACATAGTATATAATAACATAGCGTGCAGCAGCTCATGCTGTCACAATTGTAATGATATTGATTTGCCTGCTGTAAACGCGCCCTTGGCGCGACGTGTTGTTTGTAACGGAGGAAATACCATGGCAGATGAAAAAATTACTGTAATCGACGACAAAGACCGTGAGGAAGAAGCGCTTTCCCTGTGCAAGTGGGCGGCGGCCCGCGCCGGTGTGATCGTGGTGGTTCCGGGACTGGGGACCCTTTCGACAATAGCCAACGACATTTATATGATCATGAAGATCGGCGATGTGTATGAAGAAAAAATTACGGAAAAAGCGGCGGTAAGCCTGCTGGGTTCCATGGGCACGGTGTTTGCGGGCGGCAAGCTGGCGACGCTGATTCCCTTCGCCCCGCTGCAGATTCCGCTGGCGGTCGGCATGACCTACGGCCTGGGCCGTGTGGTCATGGAATGGATCAAAGCCGGAAAACCCAAAGACCTGAGCGCTTTCAAGAAGGTCTATGACGATGCGGTAAAATACGCAAAGGACAATATCGACCTGTTCAAAAAGGATCCGGATAAGGATAAGCCGTTAGGCGATGAAACCAAAAAATTTGATGTATAAGTTCGGGGGTTTGTGATTTGAATTTCGAAGTATTCCTGTTTTTACTGTTTATGTCGCTTGTCAGCTTTGCGGTCGGCGTGATTGTCTGGGTGGCGATTGTCCGCTATTTCGGAAGAGGCACGCAGACGGCAAAAATATTAAGTTATGTTTTAATTCCCGTACTGGTCATGGCGTTCAATTTCCTGATTATCGTTGCGGGGAAATGGCGCTATCTGGTGGGCTGCATCCCGTTGGCGCTGATTATCGGCTACTGCCTGTATTACCGCTTCGGCAACCATGGGACTTACATTGAGCCCCAGGCAAAGCCGGAATCTGACTTCCAGCGTCGGGAAAGCTCCAAATCCCGGCGTATCCGGGAATCCCGGGAGCGCAGGGCGGCGAAGCGTGAGCAGGCGAGACACGGGAAACCGCAGGAAAAGACTGAATAAAATAAGGGGGCGTTTGCATGTTTAAAAAAATCGTAGTTCCTGTTGACGGCTCGGAAAGCGCGTGGCGCGCCCTGGCACAGGCTGCAGTGTTAGGAACAAAATTTGAAGGCGAGCTGGTTGTCCTTACCGTCATCCAGCCGTATAACAATGCGGCGTTGCTGGCAGTCCCCCTGGATCATAACATCATCAGCAAGAGCAACGCGGATCTGGAAGAAATCGGCAACGGCGTGCTGGCGCAGGCAAAAGAAAAAATTGCTGAAAGCGGATTCAGCGGGCCGGTTGCCTATAAAATGGATCTGGGCCATCCCTCTGAACGGATCCTGGCTGCCGCGAAAAATGAAAACGCGGACGCTATTGTGTTGGGCAGCCGCGGCCTTTCCGGCATTGCGGAATTTTTCCTGGGCAGCGTAAGCTCTAAGATTTCCCAGTATGCGGATGTTCCAGTATTGATTGTAAAATAAATTGCGCCTCGTCAGGAGGAATTGACGAAGACGGCTCAAAAATTATCGGCAAACATGTGTAGCGACTGAGTCAGCGTTTCCTTATTTTTGTAAAAGGACAGAAAATAAGACCGGCATGGCCGGAATTTCCCCGCAGGGATTTCCGGGCAGACCGGTCTTTTGCATTCTAAACAGTAATTGTGCGATATGGAACGGTTTTAAAACTTCAGAACATATGCTTTTTCCAGAGCCAGAACCCGGCCAGCAGGCTGACTATACAGGCCATCATCAGGACGATGAAGAAGCCGTTGGACAGCGAAGCAAAGGGCACCGGTACGTTCATACCCCACAGGCCGGAAATCAGTGTGGGAATGGCCAGGATAATAGTTACCGAAGCCAGGAAACGCATTACCAGGTTCAGGTTGTTGCTGATGATGGACGCGAACACTTCCATCATGCTGTTTAAAATGTGGCTGTACATCTCAACCATTTCAATAGCCTGCTTGTACTCGATGATAACATCGTCCAGCAGGTCTTCGTCTTCTTCGTACAGCTTGATCAGCTGCTGGGTCTGCGCTGTGGTGCGCAAGCGGAGCAGCTTTTCCGTTACCATGTAGTTGCTGCGCAGGGAAGTCGTGAAATAGGTCAGGGATTTCTGCAGGTCCAGCATGCTGAACAGCTTGGAGTTTTCCATGGCCTGACGCAGATGCGCTTCCAAATCATCCGTCCGGCGGATGATGTTGCGGATATATTTCAGATATAGGGTTGCTGATTTATACAGGATCTGGAAGAGGAAGCGGGTCTTCTTATAGGTACTGAACATTTTGTAGGTCCGGGCGTTGAAGCCGGATGTAACCGCGTTGCTTTCCAGACAGACGGTAACGATGACGTCTTTGGTGACGATGATGCCTAACGGCATGGTATCGTAATCCTTGTTGCTGCGGAAGAAAGGAATGTCAATGACGACCAGGAGCTGGTCTTCGTCCATTTCCGTACGGGCTTTTTCTTCGCGGTCAAGGGCGGCGGTTAGAAAATCCCTGGAAATATGGGTGGCATCCGCTATCTGGTCCAGTTCCTCTGCAGTGGGGGCAACAACATCGATCCAGCAGCCTTTTTCCATATCGTTGATGTCGAATTCATCGACGCCGGTGTAGGAGCTTTTCATAACTTTGAACATGGCCTTTCCTCCTTTCCAGCGTATTTTTATGATTCGCTACTATTGCTTCGGCATGAATTTTTCACAGGCGAAGCGGTTCGTAGCAATAAAACATGCTTTCGTAATAGCAAATCATAAAAATACTTTCTCTTATAACTAATTTATTATATACGAAAAAATAAAAAAATACCACCCCTTGTTGCATTCATGCTATAATTATAAAAATAAAATTATGTACTTCATACCATAACAGGAGAAAAACACAATGAATCTTTTTGATATCGTAGGGCCTGTGATGATCGGTCCCAGCAGTTCCCATACCGCGGGGGCATGCCGTCTGGGGCTGCTGGCGGCAGGTATTCTGGGGGAGCATCCGAAAAAAGCGGAGCTGGTGCTGCACGGTTCTTTTGCCCGCACGTACAAAGGGCATGGCACCGACCGGGCGCTTTTGGCCGGACTGATGGGCTGGCAGCCGGATGACGCAAGGATCCCCTGCGCGCTGGAGCTGGCCAGGGAAGCCGGCATGGAATTTTCCTTTACGCCGGGAGATTTGGGCAGCATGGCCCATCCGAACTCGGTTTTGTTCCGTCTGACCGGCGCAGGCGGAAATACCTGCGAAGTAATTGGCGCCTCCATCGGCGGCGGGCAGATACAGGTGACAAATGTAGACGGATTTCCGGTAGAGCTGAACGGCGTGCTGCCTGCGCTGTTCGTGCCTCATCGGGACGAGCCGGGCGTCATTGCGCTGGTAAGCACCATTCTGGCGCAAAAGCGGATCAATATTGCCTCTATGCGCGTGTTCCGGGAAGGAAAAGGTGAAACGGCTTCCATGGTCATTGAGTGCGATCAGCCGGTGCCGCCGGAGGTAGTGCGCAGTCTGGAGGGATTAGCGCCCGTCAAGCTGGTTCGGTTTGTTGACAGGGTTTCGTAAAAAAGGGGAAACGTATGAAAAAAGATAAATTGTCTTGGGCACAGCTGGTGCGCGAAGCGGAGAAGAAGAACCTGCCGCTGATCGATTACCTGCTGGAACGCAGCGCCGCCCAGTTGGAAACGGACAGGGCTTCGATCCTGGCAAAAATGGAAACCATGCTGCAGGTCATGGAAGAAGCAGTCGCTTTCGGATTGACCGGCGTGAAGTCTAACAGCGGGCTGACCGGCGGCTCCGGGAAAAAATTAAAGGAATATATTGACAGTCAGGAAACGGGCAAGAAGGGCCTGCTGGGCTCGGTAGTGGGGACTGCAGTGACCTGCGCGCTGGCTGCGGCAGAAGCCAATGCCGCCATGGGCCGTATCGTTGCAGCGCCGACGGCAGGCGCCAGCGGGATTCTGCCGGGCGTGCTGATGTCCGTGCAGCAGCATTGCGGCGTGCCCCGTGACAAATTGGTGGAAGGGCTGGTAGTGGCCGGTGTAATTGGCGAGGTGATTGCCAACCGGGCTTCTATTGCGGGAGCAACGGGCGGCTGCCAGGCGGAATGCGGCAGCGGCGCCGCGATGGCTGCCGGTGCGGTGGTCTATATGCTGGGCGGCAATGGCAAACAGATCGGTGACGCGGTTTCCATCGTTTTTAAAAACATGCTGGGACTGGTGTGCGATCCGGTAGCCGGACTGGTGGAAGTGCCCTGTATCAAACGCAACGCGGGCAGTGTGGCGCAGTGTTTTCTGGCAGCGGAGATGGCGCTGGCAGGCATAGGCAGCTTTATTCCTGCTGACGAAGCCATCGACGCCATGGACAAAGTGGGCCGGGCTCTGCCGCACGGCTTGCGGGAAACGGCAGAAGGCGGCCTGGCGATGACGCCGACAGCCCGCGCCTGGTCGGAAAACTACTTCAAAGGGATTCGTGGTTGACAGGTTTAAAAGCCTGTGTTATAATAATTTCCGTCACTAAGCGTTGCTTGTGATACGGTGGGTATGGTGAAGCGGTTAACACGGCGGATTGTGGCTCCGTTACGCGCAGGTTCAAATCCTGTTACCCACCCCAATTTTTATTTAAACGTTGGGGTGTAGCCAAGTCGGTAAGGCACAGGACTTTGACTCCTGTATGCGTAGGTTCGAGCCCTGCCACCCCAGCCAAACAGGGTCCATTAGCTCAGTCGGTAGAGCACCTGACTTTTAATCAGGGTGTCCCGCGTTCGAGTCGCGGATGGATCACCAGAAAGTAACTCCTGTCCGAAAGGGCGGGAGTTTTTTTATGCATAATGGCGGTTTTTCATGAAAAATTTCATAAACACGTAAGTTTATTGCAGATTTTCAACAAAAAATTGTATTTATCTCTTGCAAACACCGATTAATACTGATATTATATTACTGAAGTCAGTGTTCATGCACTCTCACGAATTTTTTTTGAAAAGGAGTTTTGATTATGAACAAAAAAGAACTCGTAACAGCGGTTGCCGCAAATGCAGAATTGACGCAGGTTACTGTAGAAAAGGCGCTGAAAGCCCTGATTGACGTAACTATCGCAGAAGTTGCCAAAAAAGGCAAAGTTCAGCTGGTTGGCTTTGGTACTTTTGAAGCCCGCGAACGCGCAGCCCGCACCGGCAAGAACCCGCAGACCGGCAAACCCATCAAGATTGCAGCTGCGACTGTTCCCGCATTCAAGGCTGGCAAAGCTTTCAAAGAAGCTGTCAATGTAAAACCCAAAAAGAAAGCCGCTAAAAAAGCGAAAAAATAATAGTTAGAAGATAATGCGTAAAGACGGGCCCATCTTAGGAATAAGGTGGGTCTTTTTATATGCCTGGCGGAAGTTATGAAAGCGTGACAGTATGCAGCGCGGACGGGGTGCTGACACTGTTGGACGATTTTGTAGAAACTGGTTATATTTTTGGAAGTTTGTTGCGTTATAGAATCAGATTATGATAAAATAATTTCAAGCTGGTAATTACTGTGAAAATTTACCAAAAATATAGTATTGCATCTTTAAGCGAAGATGACATTTCTTTGATTAGGAGGATATTATGTCTTTTCAATCCCTGACCCCTGAGGTGCTTGCACAACTTACCGCTGCGCTCCCCGAAAGTGTCCTGACCGGAGACGCACTCACCGAAGACTACGCCCACGATGAGATGATTTCTGCCGGTTTCCGTATGCCGGACGCCGTGGTTCGGGCACAGTCTACAGAGGAGGTTTCAAAAGCCTGTAAAATTCTGTACGAGAACAACATCCCCATCATCCCCCGCGGGGCCGGAACCGGGCTCAGCGGCGGCTGTGCGCCCATCTGTGGCGGTGTTGTCATCGATTTGACAAAGATGAATCATATTCTGCGCTGGGATCTGGAAAATGGCCTGGTTCACATTGAAGCCGGCGTCCTGCTGGCTGACCTGACCGCCGCCTGCGCCGAGCGCGGCATGTTCTATCCGCCCGATCCCGGCCAACGGTTTGCCGCGGTGGGCGGAAACGTGGCCACCAATGCCGGCGGGATGCGGGCCGTGAAATACGGCTGTACCCGTGAATATGTCCGTACCCTGACAGTGGTGCTTCCCGACGGCCGCGTGGTGAAGCTGGGCGGCGAACCCAGCAAAAACAGTTCCGGGTATTCCCTCGTACATCTGATGGTCGGTTCTGAGGGGACCCTGGGAATCATTACGGAAATCGGACTGAAGCTCATCCCCCAGCCAAAATTCCAGGTATCCCTGCTGGGAATGTTCGAGGATCTGGCGGCCTGTATCCGCTGCGTGCCTGTAATTAAGGGGTCCGGGCTGGATCCCCAGTCCCTGGAATTTATGCCCCGATCCAATGTAGTGCGGGCGGAGAAATTCATGGAAAAGGTGGTTTATCCTGCCAAGAGTGAGGGAACAGACGTGGGAGCGTATCTCCTCACCACCTTTGACTGCCGCCGGGAAGAAGAGATGGAAGAGATCATGGAGGCAGCCGCTGAAGTTATGCTGGAAGGCGGCGCTCTGGATGTGCTCGTGTTTGATAATGCCAATGCGATGAAGGCGGCCTGGGATGTGCGCAGGGCAGTGCCGGAGGCCATCCTCGAAACCTATGACAAGGTGGAGGAATGTGACATCGTGGTTCCGACCAGCTACATCGCGGAGGTCGTGGAATATGCCCTGAGCCTGGCGGAGGTGGTGGGTCTGGATATTCATACCTACGGACACGCCGGGGACGGCAACATCCATATCAAACTCTGTGCGAACGGCATGGAGGAACAGGAATTCCGCACCCGGTCAGACAAATTCCTCGACCTGATTTATGCGCGGGGCAAGGGAATGAACGCCCTGATCTCCGGAGAACACGGCATCGGCGCCGTTTCCGTCCGGCGTCTGGAGGACTATGCCGGCAGTGATGTGATGGGACTGATGCGGGGCATCAAGGCTGTATTCGATCCAAAAGGTCTTTTGAATCCGGGCAAGGTCTGCACGTATGTGAAGGACTGACATGACAGTGGCGATGAAATTGACCGTCATCGCCTGCAATCATCAGAAGTATAGCAGTCAAAAACAGAAAAAATAGTGTTTATTTCTTCAGCCGTAGATTTTTCTGCGGCTGTTTTGTTATAATTAAAAAAAGTAAGAGTTGGCGAATCGTTTATTAAAATAGTTTACCAATTTTGAGAGGCGAATACCATGCAGATTATAAATCCGGATTATAAATATTACCAGATACTAAACGGGGAATGGAAAGCAGACGATCAAAAAAGCAGGATTATAATCCAGGATGGAAAAATTAAAATTTTTATAGAGCCGGATATATCTGTGGAAACATATTTCTGCTGCCGGTCTTTTCCCAATCTGTGGCTGGGAGAACAGCCGATGCCCGGAGAAGAATTTCGGATGGGATTATCGGAACAAGGGTTACACGACGGGCAGGGAAATGTAATTTGCAAGCTGCCGTTTGTGTGGTATGGTAATAAATCCGTTCATGCAAGGCTTTTGCATATGCAAAGTAATACCGAATTGTTGCTGGACTTTACCAAAGAACCTGTTATAAAAAAGGGTTGGAAATGCGATTGCGGAGAGGAAAACAACTTCGGAAAATTTTGTATCAATTGCGGCCAGCCCAGAAAAGATTGGGACTGTGTATGTGGGACGCAAGGCAATACAGGGAAGTTTTGTCCTAATTGCGGAAGGGAAAAACCAAAAGAACAAGGGTAATACGACATGAAAACAAAAAAGCAAGGCAACAACTGGACGGCGTACTATGACCCTGAAACCGGGAGGTACTTCGCCGAGGTCATATATACCAGCCGCGAAGGGCGCGAGCAGTACAACTACGAGATTACACAGGATGTTTACAGTCGGCTGGGTACATTTGGCGACGACGCAGACAACGAAAGACTGATTAAATCAGCAAAGCTGACGTATTCGTTTGAGAATACGATGTACGGTACGCTTGGCCCCGAAAGAACGGTTTGGGATGAAGAAGCCGACGAAGCAATGAAAAAAACGGTTCTGAAGCAGAAGAAACTGAAAAGATAGAAAACTGGTCTCGCCAAAGAGGGAATTTGTACCGGTATTGTTGAAAAAGCTCTTCATTTACTGGAAGCCTATGCTGAAGGGCCGTATGTCATACTGGAACAAAATATCGACGAAGTGCCAGAGGAATTCAAACCTGCGGTTCTGTGCCTGTTGAATGAGGATGATGGGTAACTCGATAATACGACTTCCGGTTTGCCTTAAAGCAGATAAAGCTCTGCGGCGGACGAGGCATCTTTTTTAGTGGTTACTACTGAAAACTTTGTTCAATCGTTTGCAAAATTTTCATTTCTACTGAAAACTTTGCTTGACCGTCCGCAAACTTTTCAGTAGAATAATTATAGACTAATAGCCATTAACCAGAAAGGAATTTCTTTTTATGATTGTCAGGCAGCATTACATAAACCAGATCCGTCCTTTTTATGACAGTGATTTGATCAAGGTGATTACGGGTATCCGCCGATGCGGAAAATCTGTTATTCTTTCGCAAATTGAAGATGAACTCCGTTTTGCCGGCAAACAGGTGATGAGTATTAACTTTGAAAGTATTGAATATGCAACAGATATTTGCGACGCGATGAGCCTTGTAAGTTTTGTCAAAAAGCACTTGCGCGCAAATGAAAAGTTGTATGTTTTTCTTGACGAGGTACAACTGGTTGAGGGATGGAATCTTGCCTGCCGCTCCTTACGGCTGGAAAATATTTCAATTTTTATTACAGGAAGCAATTCCCGGCTATTGTCAAAAGAATTTACAAAAGAACTCAGCGGCCGGTATGTATCATTCTGTATCCGTCCGTTTGTCTATAAAGAAATACAGGAATACGCAAAAGAACTTGGCAAAACTTACTCTGTAAATGATTATCTTATTTATGGCGGATTTCCCAAGGTTATTGAGTTTGCGGATAAGCCTTCTATCTTCCAATATTTAAATGATCTGAACCAGACAATTGTAGTAAACGATATCCTGAATCGATATAAGATCAGAAAAACAGAACTTTTCAAACGCCTTGTCAACTATATTTTAATTTCCAATGCGCGGATATTCAGCGCCAATTCAGTGCAGCACTATCTTTCTTCTGAAAAGCTGACCTGTTCTCTTAATACCGTCATGAAATATTTAGCTTATCTGGAAGAAGCTTATGTCATTCGTAAAGTCCCGCAGTATTCAACAAGGGCAAAGCGTGAACTGGCTTTCTATGCCAAGCTCTATGATGAAGATGTCTCGTTTAACTCTGTGCGGCAAAAGAATGGAAGGTATGACTTCACGCACAATTTTGAAAATATTGTTTATAATGAATTGATTTTTATGGGCTACGAAGTTTCTGTTTTTAATAAATCAGGCCAGGAAATAGATTTTCTTGCCCAAAAAGACGGGAAGGAATATCTTGTCCAGGTCGCGTATTCTATCGTAGAAGAGAAGGCGTACCGGAGGGAATTTTCCCTTTTCAACACATTAGATCAGTCGCGCAGGAAAATTATTATTACCAATGATGACTTTGACTATTCAACAAGTACGGTAAGGCATATCAGTTTTTCAAGATTTCTTACAATGAATTGTTTGGATGATTGAAACAAAACACCTGTATCTTTTATGACTGCTAACCGGTGCAAAAATTGTAACAGCTCAAAAGGAAGATAAATGAACACACTGTTATACGCAATTATAGTTATCAACATCATAACGTTTTTTGTCTATGGCCTGGACAAACTGAAAGCCGTCAACCATTGGTGGCGGGTTCCGGAAGCGGCGCTGCTGGGGCTGGCTGTGGCGGGGGGCTCTGTTGGGGCGTACCTGGGGATGCAGGTTTTCCGGCATAAAACCCTGAAACCGTTGTTTCGGTTTGGGATTCCGGCAATTCTGCTAGTTCAGGCAGCGGCTGTTTTTGCTATGAAGAATATGTGACAAATCGGGATTTGTGAGGGCAAAATGAGCAACACAATAAGAGTGAATGAATCGGCGCCGGTACATAAATGGCTGACAATATCCAACCAGGGAACAGATTGTTTGTTGGATTTACTGATTTACGCATCTGAAATGATTGAACAGACAAAGGCGCAAAAGAAAATGATATCTTTTTTGAAACAGCAAAAAGATATCAATGACGTGGCTCCCGGGACTGCCGGTTTTGATATCGGAGAGATGCCATGGG